>JAUWMO010000068.1 GCA_030613125.1 Bacteroidota bacterium
GCACTAAGAGGTTTAAAAACAATTACTGAAATTCAATATTTTGATTATTTGCTTTATGCCTTACAAACAATGAGCGATGATCTGGCAACCACAATGTACAGAACACGTGGGAATATGGTGGCCCCTGTGATAATCCGTACCAGGGGACATCGTCTTGAAGGTATCTGGCATTCTGGTTCCCCTTTAAGTATGGTAATTAATTCTATCAGAGGAATATATGTATGTGTTCCAAGGAATATGACTCAGGCTGCCGGTTTTTATAATACACTTTTGGCTTCAAGTGATACAGCTTTGGTTATTGAACCATTAAATGGATACAGGCTTAAAGAACGTTTGCCGGACAATATCGGAGAATTTAAAATTCCACTGGGTAATCCTGAGGTTTTGGTTGAGGGGACCGATATTACTCTTGTTACATACGGTTCCTGTGTAAGAATAGCTCAGGATGCTGTTGAACAATTAAAAGATTTTGGAATTGCAGTTGAATTAATAGATGTTCAGACTTTGTTGCCATTTGATCTTAATAGTCAAATACTTGAATCAATAAAAAAAACCAGCAGGGTTATATTTTTTGATGAAGATGTTCCTGGTGGAGCTACTGCGTATATGATGCAAAAAGTTATTGAAGATCAGAAAGCTTATTATTATCTCGATTCAGCGCCTAAAACATTGTCAGCTCATGAACACAGGCCTGCTTATGCAACTGATGGTGATTATTTTTCAAATCCTAATGCAGAGGATGTTTTCGAGGCGGTTTATGAAATGATGCATGAAGCCGATCCTGATAAATATCCTGTATTGTACTAATTATTTCAGGTTTTCTGGCTCATGTTAAAGTTTTTTTGAGAGTTATTATTATAACCCTTGCTATTTGTATTTCTTCTGATCTTAATATTAAAAACAGCCATAAAAATACTCATAAAAGGACTAATAATATTAAAGAAAGCAAATGGTGCATAGGTAAATGTGGAAACGCCTAATACCCCTGCCTGTGTTGCCCCACATGTATTCCATGGAATAAGTACTGACGTAACGGTCCCTGAATCTTCTAATGCCCGGCTAAGTACTTCAGGTTTAAGATTTTCGTCTTTGTATGCATCTGCATACATTCTACCTGGTACAACAATGGATATATATTGGTCTGAGGCGGTTAAATTAAAGAACAGACATGTACCAACAGTAGCTGATACGAGTGCTCCCGTTGATTTTACATATTTGATAACTGTTTGTGTGATCTTTACAAGCATTCCTGCCGATTCCATTACACCACCAAAAACCATAGCAGATATTATTAACCAAATTGTGTTCAACATGCCGGCCATACCGTTTGTTGATAACAATTCATTTACAGCCGTATTATTAGTATCCAAACTCACCGGACCAAACATTGACTTAAGAACTGTAATATAAGAAGCTTTCAAGTAATTATTTGAGACACCAGAGACATGTTTGATAATTTCAGGTTGGAAAATAATTGCAAAAATTCCCCCAAGCAGGGTTGCAGCAAGCAATGCTGGAACCGGTGAAACTTTTTTGACAATTATATAAACCAGGAAAATTGGAACTAAAAACAATAAAGGATTAATTTGAAATGAATTCTTGAGAAGACTTATAATTTCTTCCACATTTGAGGAATTATTGTCTATGTCTATTGTAAACCCAAGGACAAAAAAAATTATCAGAGTAATAATTATTGATGGTAGAGTTGTATATACCATATATCGAATATGGGTAAACAGATCTGTTCCGGCCATAGCGGGTGCAAGATTTGTTGTATCAGACATTGGTGACATTTTATCACCAAAATAGGCTCCTGAAATTATTGCACCTGCTACAATTCCTTCATTGATCCCCAATGCTTTGCCTATTCCCAAAAGTGCAATTCCAATTGTAGCTACAGTAGACCACGAACTTCCGGTGGCAAGGGATACAAGAGCGCAAATGATAACTGAGGCAAACAGGAAAATTTTCGGATTTAATACCTTTAAGCCATAATATATCAAACCAGGTACAACTCCACTGATCATCCATGTTCCGGCCAATGAGCCAATAAGGAATAAAATTAAAATTGAGGGCATTGCAGAACCAATACTACTTACAATCCCATCCCGTATTTTTTTCCATTTTATACCAAGACTATTTGCAATGATTGCAGCTAAAGCTGCCGCCAGAATGAGTGCCATCTGGTTAGAGCCTGCAAGAGTATCATCTCCGAAAAATTTAACATTAAATGAAAGAAGTACAATCAATAAAATTAAAGGAATGAATGATTGGAAAAGTGTTGGTTCTTTATGTTTATTTTTCATTGATTCGCCGGGTCGTAATAAGAAGAAATCGACAATGTGTTTACTCCATTGTATAAAATACTGATAATTATATAAGACAAAAAGGGGATTATTAACAATATAATTGTCAGGAGTGTTTTCTCCTTAATAATTTATAAATTTTGTTAAAAGGATTTTGTGTTTCTTCATCTCCATAATATCCCTGGCCATAACCATATCCATACCCATAACCGTACCCATATCCAAACCCATAACCGTACCCATAATATCTGCTTATTTTAATGTCATTAATAAGTATTCCAAGTTTTTTTATATTAACCTTCTGATATAAGTCATCTATCAGCTGTATAACATTCTTATGGGAGTAATTCTGTCGAACAACAAAAATATTTATATCAGAATAATGTGTAAGAAGTATAGGATCAGTTACTACAGCTACAGGAGGAGTATCCATTACAATCATATCAAATTCTTTTTTGGCCTTTACAAAAAACTCCTTCATACGTTGGGTCTCAATAAGCTCAGCAGGATTTGGGGGAATAGGACCTGAAGTACTAATGAATAAATTATCAATATTGGATTGTTGAATAATTTCCTTAAAAGAATTTTTTGAGATCAGATAAGTACTCATACCTGAACTGTTATCAAGTCCAAAATCCTGATGAATTTTGGGTTTTCTCATATCCATACCAACCAACAATGTCTTTTTACCTGACATGGCAATAATTGATGCAAGGTTCGTGGCACAAAAAGTTTTTCCCTCCCCACTTATAGTAGATGATATCATAATAACCTGCATTCCATTCTCGGGTATGATGTATTGTATATTTGTTCTCAATGATCTGAATGATTCAGCAATTGAGGACTTCGTATTAGAAAAAACAGGTATATCAGTTTCTGTGCTGTTATGACCAATTCCACCAAGAATAGGAGTTCTGGTATAATTTTCAATATCCTTTTTGTCAACTATTTTGTTATTAAAAAAGTCAAGCAGCAGAATTATGATCACAGGAATCATAGCCCCAAGTACAAGGGCCACCATGTAATTAAGTGAATTTTTCGGAGTTACTTTACCAGCATTTTCAGGACGTGCGTAATCAAGGATCTTGTTATCAGCAATATTTGAGGCTCTTGCAATGCCTGCTTCTGCCTTTTTCTCAAGAAGATAATTATAGATATCATCGTTTAGATTAAACATCCGTTGAAATTGAATAAGCTGTCTTTCGGTAGCAGGAAGTGCCCTTAATTGTTTTTCTACATCATTAATATTTAAATCAATCTCATTTATTGTTATTTCTGTGGATCTGATCAGATTAGAAACATTTTCAATTAATTCATTTCTTGCAGCTTGTATTTGTGTATTTATAAGTTCCAGTGAGGGGTTTGATTCGGTAACTGTGAACTCTAAACTGGTTTTATCGATATTAAGCTGTCCTAATCGATTTAGTGTGGATGCGAGCACAGGGTCACTAATTCCCATGACTGATGGGGAAATCACATCAGAATAACTATTTTTAGTTTTGATATAATTAAGCAAGTAATTGTAATACTTTAAATTTATATCCAGCCTGGACTTCTCTGCCTGGTAAGTTTCAAATTTTTCAAATACCACCTGACCTTCTTTACTTATGTCAATTACTTTATGCTGAGTTCGGAAATTTTGCAAATCATTTTCAGCAACATTTAATGAATCAACAATATTCTTAAGTTGAGAATCAATAAATTCAATGGTCTTTACGGCAGTTTGGTTTTTTTCCCCCAAACCATCATCAATATACACTTCACCAAGCTTGTTTAAATAATCGGCCTCTTGCTGTGCAACAAATCCTACAATTGAAAGCATTAGAATAGATCCCTTTTTATCATTAACCGTAATATTCAATTTGCCTCTATAAAGATTTGTCAGTGCATTTAGATCATTTATGATGAAGTAATATTTATTTGAGGCTTTTTCCCGTAATTCAAAGTGTGCGTTATCTCTAAGTGTAATATTAAAATTAAATGATTCATGCTCAAACTGTTCTCCAAATTTCATTTCCCTATGGATGTCAATATCCTCATCAATATCAAGCAAATATTTATCTTCCGAAATGATAATAACATAAACCGGATATCCTTTTCTCTGAGCACAGGTAGTATCAAGGTTTACAACAAACGGGGACTTTGTGTATAGTTTAGCTTCCTTAATGCCTCTTCTTCCCACGTTTATGTAAGATATTTCAAAATCCTTCAGATCTCTCAGTGCCATGTTTGTCAGTTTGTAGGATTGTAGCACACCCATTTCATTATGCACATTTTTACGGCTTCGAAACATCTCCATACCTTCAATCATTTGTTCTGCACCTGAAAGGCCTTTCCCTTTCTCATCATCACGGACAATTATCGTAGAACTTACACTATAGATAGGTTCAGAATATCTGTTGATAAGATATGCAACAGTAATAGTTATAAAGAAAGAAATGGCAAACCAATACCAGTTTCTTAAAATTTTAAACAAAAACTTTTTTATGTCAATGTTTTCTTCCTGGAAATATATATTATCAGTATTCTCCATTTATTATTTTGATACAAAGCTAAGTACTAATATTAAGGTGGAAATTGTGGTTAAGACAAGAGCCATAGTAGGTATATTTATTCTGAAAGTCTTACTTTTAATCGGCTCAACATAGACCATATCATTAGGTAGCAGAAAAAAAGCTTCTGAACTTAATAAACTTTTATCGGTCAGGTCTACACGGAAAGTTTTGGTTTCTGTTTTAGTTGGCCGAATAACAAGAACCCTGTGCCGGTTTCCGTAGTCTGTTATATCTCCTGCTATACTTATTGCTTCCAGTATTGTCAACTGGTTGTTATAGTTTTTATAAACATCTGGCTTATGAACTTCACCTAATACTGAGAATTTATAACTAAGTAGTTTTACAATCACTGTTGCATTCCTTATAGATTCATCCACTTTTTGTTTTATAACCTCCTTTGCCTCTTCAACAGTCAAGCCTATAACTTTAACTTCACCTATTGAAGGAACATCGACATAACCTGAATCACTGACTGAATAGCCATATAAAAACAGACTGATCTCATTTTGGAATAGATTTTGTGAATATCTGGTAGAAAAAGTGTTTATCATTTCGTTGACATCTTCATTCAGGGTCATTACTCTTATGTAAAGTATATCCTCGTTCTGAATATAATATTCAAGTGGTTGCTTGTAGTAAACTGTTCCGGAGGGTATTGAATCAACATTCTGAAGATAAGTAATCTGTTTATGAGTAGTGCAGGATGAGAATATAATTATTAAAGCCAGAATAAAATATCCGGTAAGATTTTTTATCATATTAATAAGTATTTCTGCAAATGTACAAATTTTATGATGTTGTTCCTTATACAAGAATAAAAAGACTACATTTATCGTTGTTTATAAACAAAGTTTAATTCGGTTTTTTCTCAATAACAAAAAATTTATATTTTGCATATAAATTAGAGTGACATGGCCCTCGATTATGATTTTTTTTCTATTGAACCTGTTTTTTCAAAACCCAAGAAGGGAAAAGTATTAATATCGGAACCATTTTTAGGTGATCAGTATTTTAAAAGATCTGTTGTCTTGTTGACTGAGCATAATAAAGATGGCACTGTTGGTTTTGTATTAAATAAGCCTGTGGGGATTAAAATAAGAGAAGTAATAAAAGATTTTCCAAATATTGAATCTGTTGTTTCCTTAGGTGGACCAGTTGGAACAGATACAGTTCACTATTTACATACGCTGGGTGATATGATTCCTGAAAGCGTCCCTGTTTTCCAGAATATTTATTGGGGTGGAAATTTTGAAACAGTCAAAAACCTTCTTGCATCTGGTCTTATTGATGAAACTAAAATCAGGTTTTTTGTCGGATATTCCGGTTGGGCTCCTAAGCAGCTTGATAATGAAATATCAGAAAATTCCTGGGTAATAACACAATTGCATCCTAAACAAATAATGGAAAATAGAAGTATAGATAGTTGGAAGAAAGCACTTGTTCAACTTGGTAAGAAATATAAATTATGGGCTAACTTCCCGGAGAATCCAGACATGAATTAATGTAATATTTTGTAAATAAGTTCTCTGAGCAATTCACAATCTGACATCGTAATATTACCTACACCTTTTGATTTCAAGTCGTATTTTCTTAATAATGAGATAATTCCGGCAATTTTATGAGGTGAGTACTTTTTAGCCGCCAATTGATAATCTTGAATAAAAAAAGGATTAATCTTCAGAACATATGCAAGATTTCCCCTTGACTTGTCGACTGTAAAATGGTATGCTAATACTTTACTAAAGAAATAGTATAAAGATGAAAGGGTTAAGGTTAAAGGGTTATCTTTAGGGTTCTTACAAAAATAATTAACAATACGGTTGGCTTTTAAGATATTTTTTCTACTAAGAGCCTTGTGAAGTTCAAAATTATTAAATTCCTTGCTTATGCCTATGTTCCGTTCTACGAGATCAGCAGTGATTTTATTTTCATTTCCGGGAAGAACAATAATCAATTTTTCAAGTTCATTAACAATTCTGCTTAGGTCACTACCAAGAAAATCGGTAAGTATCATGCCTATTCCGGGTTCCATCTCATAGTTACGATCCTTAAGATATTGATTTATCCAGTTTGGTATCTTATCCTCATATAATTTTGGCGATTCAAAATAAACACCATGATCTCTTATTGCCTTGTGTAGTTTTGTCCTCTTATCCAGTTTCTTGTATTTATAGTTTATTATTAGTATAGTAGATTTGAGGGGATTTTCTACATAATATATAAGATTTTCTATCTGTTTGATATTCTGAGCTTCTTTTAAAATAACTACCTGTTGATTAGACATCATAGGAAATCGTTTGGCAGTATTTATTACAGTTGCTATGTCAGTATCCTTACCGTAAAAGATGATCTGATTAAATGATCTTTCTGATTCTGAGAGCACATTTTTTTCAACATAATCAGTTATCTTGTCAATGTAATAAGGTTCTTCACCTGAAAGGAAGTAAACCGGATGATATATTTTGTTCTGCAGGTCAGTTATAATTTGTTCGTATGTCATTATTATCTTTTATTACATTTGCGAATATACTAAATTGTAAGAGTTTTGATGGATAAGTTGAATTTACCCGATTATGCGTTCAGGATTTTTACCAGGGATGATCAAACTTATATTTTTGACACGTTTCGAAAGAAAAATGTTATTTTAACACCTGAAGAGTGGGTGCGGCAAAATTTTCTGCAGTACCTGCTCAAAGAAAAAAATTACCCTGAATCCCTCATATCGGTTGAAATGGGTTTCAGGTTGAATAAGCTTATCAAAAGAGGAGATATTGTGGTTTTTAACAGGCAAGGAAATCCTTTGCTTCTGGTAGAATGTAAAGCACCGTCTGTGAAAATATCACAAAAAGCCTTTAATCAAATTGCCAGATATAATATGGCCATGAAAGTTAGATTTTTGATTGTTACAAATGGTTTGAAACATTATTGTTGTAAATTAGACTACAAAGCCAAATCCTTTTATTACTTAACTGAAATCCCTGATTATTTCAAGATTAGTAAATAATTATGGGTTGATTAATTGAAGGAGAAACTCATCAACCCATTCCCCGTTTTGGTTTAACCACTCTTTTTTTTCTCCCGCAAAAGCAAATCCATGCTTTTGAAATAATTGAAGACTTGCCCTGTTTGTTTTTGAGATATTGCAATAGATTTGATGAAGTTGCAGTACTTTAAAACAATACTTTATCAGAATGGCAAGTGCATCTGAGGCATATCCTTTTTCTCTTTTATCTGACTCTTTGATTAGGATACCAATCCCTGCTCTCTTATGAAATGGATTGAAATCAAACAGATCAATTGTTCCTATTGTTTTAACTTTTTTATCAGCGATCAAATCAATCATCCATCTTACCTGTTTTGTCTGATAGATATCAAGATGTGAGTCCTGAACAAATTGCTCAATTGAATGCCTGGAAAAGGGAGTTAACGTATTGCTGACATTCCAGATCTCAGGATCATTCTCCCATATGTAAAGAAGATCGATATCTTCAGGTTCAGGGGCTCTGAGTTTTATGCAGTTTTTTTTAAATGAAAATGATTCCCCCATATCCCTTTCACTTATTTTTTTAAGATGCTCTTTTCCAGGGTTTCTTTATAAACAGTTTTAACAAAAACATCAAGATACCCCATTTTGATTACTTCCTGACGGATTTTTTCTGCATCTTCACGGATTGCAAATTCACCATAAATGTAACGAAAAAATTCATCCCTGCCATAAAGCACCTTGGTACCTTTAAATCCTCTATCGTGGAAATACGTCACATCAACAGGATTTAACAATGCCATCAGCTGAACTGTAAAATAGAGTATTTCCTGTCCTTCAAGATTAACAGAATCTGGATCCATGACCATAACATCGGTAATCAGTTTGGCAGTATCAATGGAAGTAATAGTAGGGATATCAGATACAATTATCGGCTCAAATTGTATTTTTTTATAAGTGCTATCAGGTTTTAATCTTATATCAATAATATATTGCTCTTTAGAGTTTTCAGGTAAAATTTTAAGGAATTCATTATGGGTTAATAATCCTTCACCTTTGTAAATAATTTTGTGATTACCAAAACTGATATCGAAAGTATAAAATCCAGTTTGAGATTCAGGTCTTACAGTTTTTATGATCGTATTTGATGAAGAATCAACAGCACTAATTTCTATTATATCGAAAGAAGTGAAAGAGGTATCTTCAACTGAGATATTTCCGCTAATCTGAAAAACAGGTAATGTAAAATCCAATTTATAAATGTCTTTCACCTTGTAACTTTTAGTCATAGAATAATATGCTGTTTTACCATTGTCAATTGGCTGAAAAAACAAATCATTATCAGTAGAATTAATTGGGTATCCTATATTTTCGGGGATACTCCAATCATTCCCTTTTTTATATGACTTAAAAATATCAAATCCCCCCATATTATAGTGACCTTCCGAACTGAAGAATAAAACAGAATCATTTTCAGAAATGAATGGAGAAGTCTCATTAAATGCTGTGTTAATTGTTGAACCCAGATTTTCTGCCTTGCCCCATTCACCATTCTCAAGTCTTTCTGATTTATAAATATCCAATCCTCCGAATCCTCTTTCTCTGTTACTTGCAAAAAAGAGAGTTTTATTGTCTCTTGAAATGCTGGCATGCGATTCATAAAACTTAGTATTAATATTATTGCTTAGTTTCTTGATATTTGACCAGATGCCATCAATTAAAGTACTAACATAAATATTCCCTATAAACTCATCCTCTTTATAAAAATATAATTCAGCACCATCATAATTAAGGCTTGATGATTCACAATCATAACCCATACCAAGCTGAGGAGTTATGTCTTCAGCCGGAAGCCAAACACCATCTTCCTTTTTTGCATAATAGATTAAATTGTCTTCTCCGAATTTACATGTATATACCAGAGTAGTTTTATCACCCGATACAGCAGGCCTAAAATTAATGGATGAAATGTTAATAGTCTTTCCAAGGTTTTCCTCAATAAAAAAGACTGGGGATTTCATAATGGTTATAGCATTCTCAGTTGCCTGAATTTCCTGATCAATAAAATCAGAATTAACCATGGGATTTTTCTCACTTATCAGGCTTTTAAACTTATGGTATGTAGAGATTGCTTTCTCCAGGTTTCCGTTAACGCGATATGCATTGCCAAGCGCAAAGTAGGCTTCTAAGGGAGCTCGTGTTTCCCTGTATGAATTTTCATTGGCTTTGTAATCGGTGTGTTGTACAGCATTTTCTAAGTATGGAATAGCTTTTGATTTCTCAAAAGGGGTATTCAGATAACAATTTCCAATCTTGTACGCCAGATTTGAGTTATCTGGGTTTTGCCCGTAAATAATTAAAAACAAATCATTTGCAAACTGATAGTTGCCGTAGAGATAATAAGAATTGGCTTCTATGAAAGTTTTCTTTAATTCTTTTTTATTTTGGGGGAAAATCCAATTTGAGAGTAGCAAAGTAAACAAAGCGATCAATATTGACTTTTTCATCTTATCCCGGGTGTTGTTGGTTGTTGATATTCTCAGTAGTAATTTACTATGAAGTTTTAATGCAAAAGTACTATAAAATAACTATAATTAAATAGTTACTCTTTTTCTTCAAATGTGAAACTAAGATTTCCGTTTTTACTTGTATATGAAAATTTTCCTGTACTTTTATTATAATGAAGAACCCCGATAACCTGTTTTGAAGCTCTGTCAACCACATTTATATCAAAGTCTTTTTCAAAGGTGAGAATTTGATTTTTCATATCAATAATACCTTTAACAGCTACAATCTCATTTTTTTCTGAAGGGATAATTTCAATTCGATAAATATCTTCTTTTCCAATTCCTTCCGTAAGGATTTTCGACATATATCCGATAGTGCCATTTCCAACTGGTGCAAAAAATAAATCATCTCCGGTGGTATTGACCGGATACCCAATGTTTATGGGGGGTCCCCAGGTATTATCTGCATTAAGAATAGAATAAAAGATGTCATAACCGCCCATATTATAATGGCTTTGTGAACTGAAATACAATATTGTATTATCAGCAGAAATGAATGGTGATTCCTCATTAAAAGAAGTGTTGATCTGTTGTCCGAGATTTTTAGCCGGTCCCCAATCACCATTGCTCTCAAAAGATGATTTGTAAATGTCAAGTTCGCCAAATCCACCTTTCCTGTTACTGGTAAAATATAATGTTTTACCGTCAGCTGAAATTGAGGCATGGGTTTCCGCTTTACCTGAGTTAATATTAGAGTTCAATGGTTCCATTTTTGTCCACCGGGTTCCATCAAATCGACTTGAGTACACATCTCTGTCATCACCTTCACCTTTAATCAGGTAAATCACTTTACGATCGGCAGATATTGAGGTTGGTACTACATCTCCATCTGATCCAACCTGAGGTGTAATATTTTCAGGTTCAGACCAGATACCATTGTATTTTTTTGAAATGAAAATTGCATTGTAGAATTTTAACTCTGCCATAAAAATAAGCAATGATTCATCGGAAGAAATAACAGGGTTGTAATTTGAGGCATTAGTATTTACTATCTTTCCAAGATTGATTATATTAACATTAACAGGAATATCCTGAATGATTTTTGATTTTTCACAAGCTTTAATTTCATTATTAATAATGTCAAGATTAAATTTATTTTCAAAGTCTGGGATATTCAGGAACTGATTATATGTTTCCAGGGCTTTGTCCAGTTCATTATTAATGCGGTATGCATTTCCCAGGTAATAATATGCATATTCTGGTGCATGTGTTTCTTTTGGAGATCTTTTTTTATACTTTGATGTAATATTTTTTATAGCTTCTTCAAGAAAAGGAATAGCTTTATATTCTTCACCAGGGATATTCAGATAACATATTCCGAGCTTATACTGAATATTGGCATTCATGCGATCAGTGCCAACCAGATTATTATATAAATAAGCGGCCTCAACATAGTCTTCTCTAAAAAAGAAGAAATTCCCGTCTTCCAATGTTTCATCAAGATTTGATGCTTCCTGACAAAAAATTGAAGTAATAAAAAAAAGTGAAGTAAACAATAGTATTATAAATCTTTTCATATTTTATTATTCTTAATGATAGCTAATCAAATTTAGCAATTGTATTGAACAATAAAAAATAAAATTAGTTTTAAGACAAAGGTTGTTGTAGTTAATAATAAAATAGTAATTCAAAAGACCTTTGATTTAGTGAATTATTAATCCATTTGGTATTTCAGTTTTTTTAATGTTAATATAATCACTACCTGTACCTTTAAATGAGAATGTCACCCTCCTGTTGTATATCCTTCCTTCCGGATTATCTGAACTATCTTCTTTTTGATTTTTAGCGACTGGTAATCTTTCTCCCATGCCATATATACTTATCCTTTCAGGATGGATTCCTGATTCAATAATAATTTCTTTAGCAGCATTGGCCCTTTTCTCTGAAAGTTTTTGGTTATACCATAAAGATCCTGCTGAATCAGTATGACCTGTG
>JAUWMO010000344.1 GCA_030613125.1 Bacteroidota bacterium
ACAAACATTGTAAATTAATATTATGCAATTTATTCAGTAAAGAAAATTAATTGAATTCACTTTTTATTTTACTTATAAATTTCAGTTTCTCAGTAATTTCAATTTCTGATGCTGTGGTTTCCATTTCCCTGGAAAGAGCCATATTATAATACTTCTCAGCGTTATCATAATCCTTAAAGTTATAATAATAATCCCCACCTATTAAGTAGCCAAGATAATATTCAGAATTCAGGCTTATCATATTTTCGATTGTCGTTTTGGATTTTTCCAGCTCTTTATTTTCCTCAATTCTTTCTCTGACCATTTTTGACAAACGCACAAACTCAAGATAATTGATGTACTCTGAAGAGTCCATGAACGGATCAGCCAGAATGGTTAAAGTAGTATCATTGATTCTTACATCATCCTTAATATCAAAAGAATTCCTGAATACCTGATCTAAATCATATGCCAGGTATTCGCCAAGTTGATAAGGGGATGTTGAAACCCAGACCATCAATTTTGCTGGCATAAAAATTACACTATGATGAGAGATCATCTGATTCATTGCTTTTTCGTTTCCTATTCCAATATTCACTCTATTGAGACCACGTACATCTCTCAAAATCTTAGCTGCATCAGTGTAATTTATATTCTTTTCTTTAAGAATAAGCTGTTCGCACCGTTTTTGACGATAAAATGATGCTGATTCCTTAATATGCTGAATATTTAATTCATCCTTTTTAAATGCATCAGATTGAAAATGATTAGATGAAATAATATAATTCTTATCAGTGGAATATATGTCAAGTTCTGAAGGAGATTTCTCAATAACAACCGCTTTGTTATCTATTGCAGATGCTATCAATAATGCCTCAGACACAAATGTTTTTCTTTTCCCGGAAATCTCAATGGCCTCAGAGGTATTTTTTGCATATTGTAAAATTTCCCGTGCTAATAAAGAAATGGGTGTTGCCGAACGGTAAGGGATTTCAGATTTAGCAGCATTTATAGTTACTGTCAAACCCTGGTCATTCATTCCAGATACAACACCTATCATACTGGCCCAGGTAACATATATAAATTTATAACCACTTTCGGGTTTAACAAAAACAACAATCTTGTTAAGGGCAAAATCATCATTTATATAAAAATCAAAATTCCGGCCAACAATAAGGTTATTGTTTTCATGTTCATCTTTCACAGCAAAAGAAGTACAACCAACCATGGCCAGATCCTGCAGGGCATGACCAATATCATGGGCTGCATGGTAGTTCAGCATACGCTGGTAATTGTCACTTATATAATCGAACTTATCTGACGCTGATAAAGAAATCCCATAAATCTCTTTCTTATACTCATCAATTACATGCTTATCAAGGTCACGGTTGAACCAACCTATGAAATATTTCAGAAATCTCAGATATATTTTTGACGGAATATATTCACTGATTTGATCGACAAATGCTTGCTCCTGAATTTGAATAAGCTCTTTTGTCAGCTTACCACTAATTACCCCAAGCTCAAAGGGATAACCTTCAATGTACATTTCCCAAAGACCTTGCCTGTTCTTTCGTAACCAGTTTTTTTCAATTTTATAACAATCCTTTGAGAGCCTGTCCCTTGTCTTTTCCGTTATCGTTGTGTTCTCTACTTCAGGTATAGATACACGAGCAACTATATTATAGTATATTAGAAAAGAAACAATTAACAACAATACAATCAGTATTGTATTCCTGAAAAGACATAACCACTTTCCGCATTTATTCTTGTAGCTATGCATTGTTTATACTTCTAATTAAATTTCGTAATCCAACAAATTCGCCTGCAGTTATAACGGCGCTAATGGTAACTCCAAGCATGCCATGTAAATTAATATTCTGGCCCGTAAAGAACAGATTTGATATACTTGATCTTGGTGAAATAACAGATTCCAGCGGATTATTACAATTTCTCAATATTCCATAAATCGAGCCATCACCATTTCCAATATAGTCACGATATGTCAGAGGGGTTGAGGTATAATACCCTGTTATATTTTTCTCTAATTCCGGAAATTGTTTTGTTACCAGAGCAATAAGTTTTTCTGCTTTTGTTCTTTTCCAATCAATATATTCCGTGCCCCTTTCTTCAACAGAGGTATCTTCCCATTTCTTCACTTCATTATATTTCATAAAGGTAACAACCCCAACACACCTGGAATATTTATTAGTAGTCGAAAAAGCAGGCGTATAAAAGAAATAATTTTCCGGCCAGTTTCTTTCATTATAATAGTCAAGGCTCCATACGTTATTTCTTTTACTATAGTAATAATTTGAATTAATATATGGGAATGTGTTTTCCTTCAAATTAATATAAACGCTAAAAGCAGATACAGTATTTTCCAGTGAATTGATCCTGTTTCGGTAAACTTTTCTCAATCTTCCCGGATCTATCATTCCAAGGGTTTGTGCCGGATGAATATTTGAAATAAAAGAGTTGGCAAAATATCTGTTTCCGGTAGTATCATCAATAGCAATCAACTTGCTACCCTTGAAAACAAACTCTTTTACTTTCCTGTTTTTTAATATAGTTCCTCCATTATTGATAATTTGGCTCGCCAATATTCTTGCAATCTGATCACTACCATCCACAAAACGATATGCACTATTTATGTAGTAATTATTGATAAACGCATGAACATATAAAGGTGTATTATCAGAACGTCCGGCATAATTATAATTCAGGGCAGCCAGAACATTTTGTAATTCATTATTAGAAGTAAGTGATTCAATATATTTGTGTGTATTTACTCTCATATAGGGATTTACATTCAGATTCTTCAGGTCAGGAATACGTAAATTGTACATTGGCTCTGAATCTGCCACCTCCCGAATCTTATTAATATACGTTTTTATAGCTGTTTTTTCATTTGGGAAATAGGATATCAGTTTATTTTCAAAACGCTCATATCCCATGGCATACTTAAATATTTTATTATCTATATTAATAACATCAAATCCATCTTCATCTAACTTCCTTATTTTAACATTGTTTAGCAGGTTGAAATATCTGAAGAAACGATTTAATATCTGGCCATCATTTAAGCTGCCTATATAATGCATTCCAGTATCGAAAACACATCCATCCCGTTTAAAACTTTGAAGAGTTCCGCCTATCTGCGGATTTTTTTCCAAAATACAAACATTATAACCATTTTTGCTAAGAATAAAACCACTAAGTAATCCTCCCAGACCGCTTCCGATAATTATGATATCATATTTATCATTCATTTTAACTTCTTACTGTGCTTGTTTGATTTTTGAAATAAGATAGTCCATTCCCAGGAATTCAGAGCATGTTAAAACAGTACCTATTGTTACACCAAGAACACCATGCACATTAATATTCTGTCCTGTTAAAAACAGGTTTGATATTTTTGTTCTGGGCAGGATGTGTGTTCTGAGTGGATCATTATAATTGTGTAAAATACCATATAGTGAACCATTTGGTGTACCCAGATAATCTCTGTATGTCAGTGGTGTGGAAGCATAAATTGATTTTATTTTTTCTTTCAGACCCGGAAATCTCTGTTCAACAAGCG
>JAUWMO010000201.1 GCA_030613125.1 Bacteroidota bacterium
GATTTTCCTCTAAAGCTCTTGTAAAATACTTAGTTGCTTTTATAAATTCATTTATTTCGGCAAAGATTACTCCTTATAACTTTCAATTCCACTGGTATCTTTTATTTCCTTTTCCGCAGTCTGTAATAGTTTTTGTTCGGCACTCATTTTGTTGGCACGGGCAGCTTTATTTTTTGGATTTAATATTAAAGCTTTCTTAAAATCTTCAATAGCTTCAATATATTTGCCCTGATCTAAATATGCATAACCCCTGTTGTAATATGCCAGGTCATCATCCGGATCAAGTTTAATGGCTTTGTTAAAATCACGGACTGCATTTTCATAATCTTTTTTTTGCACAAAGGCAGTTCCTCTGAAGATATAGGCGCTTACACTATTGGGTTCATATTCAATAAATTTATTGAAATCATCAATAACTCCCTTATAATCACCAATCGCTTCTCTGGCAGCTCCTCTGTAGTAATAACCCAATGGATCGTCAGGATTTGTTTCTATTGCTTTAGTAAGGGATTCTATGGCTCCCTTAAAATTCCCCGATTCTAATTTCATATAACCAATACTCAAACTATAATTTCCTGTGCCTGAGAATTTATCTTCGATACTGATAATCCTGTCAGCTTTGGTATTGACAAATTCAGGTATATTTGCTGCCCGTTCCGGGGGCAGCATATTTTCAAGCCAAACGGGTGGCGTATCCAAACCATTTTTATCAATGTGGGTAAGAAATAATTGGGTATATGCTCCCCTTTCTTTAGAAGAAAAGACCAGCCATTTTCCGTTTGGAGACCAGGAGTGCCACGAATTCATTTTTGAATTGTTACAAATCATTTCTCTTGGTTCACCTCCTTCTGCAGGTATAATGAATAGTTTACTATCCGGTTGCAGAAGCATAAAATTGTCCGCTTGTGTAAATACAATCCATTTCCCATCAGGTGAATACTTTGGGAAAAAATTACTTTTTCCGTTGTTAGATGCTCCGGGAACCGGTTCAGGTTTTCCGCCTATTCCTTCATTAAAAGGAACAGAATATAGGTCATACTTAAATTCCCTCCGTCCTTCGATAAATTCCGCAGCAACCGATGCAGGAAGTACTACCCTGTTTGATTCTTCTGCTTCGATATTGCGATGATATTTTTCACGGGCAAAAAGGACTTTATTTCCATCAGGACTAAAGGTTGGATTACTCTGGACATATAAGGGATCATCAGCCCCGGGTAAAGACCAAAATTCCCCCGTTTTTCTATCGTAAACACCCACAATCCCTTTGATCGGAAAAAAAAGCTGAGAATAATAAAGATCATCTAATGGTACAAAAATCGACCTGTCTTTAACCGTACTTAATACATACCTGCCATCCGGAGAAATTTGTGAAAGTAATCCAAAAGTGTTTTCCCCGTCTTCCCTTCTGTAATCACTCCAGGTTATTATCTTGTCTACAGTAATCGATGTATTCTTCTCAAGACCGGTAATCATATATGAACCTTTGTCATTTGCATAGTCAATATCCATCGCAAGCGTATTTCCATCCCTTGTAAAGGAGTGGCAATTTCCGCAGATTGGTAAATTCTCTAATAATACAGGTGGTGGTTCAGAGCAATCAATATTTCCAAAACGCCATTTTATCTCAGCAAGATTCTTAACGGCGTAAATGAAAGGAAGTGGAACATCACGGAAAAATATGGGTGCCCCTACTTCGTCTGTTGATGTATGAATATTTATACTCGCCGCAGACAGAATTTTTTGGGGATTTTTTGGTCTGACTCCCAAAACAGTAATTTTCACCCCAGTATTCGTTGAGTTAGCTTTTATTCTTTCCCATTGTTCAGGGTCAGGTTGCCAGGTTGTTTCTTCGGTAAATTCTATGATTGGCTTTTCCCCGTTACAAAACTCAACGAGAATTAACCATAAGGTCGATTTATATACCTTTTCTTTCCAGATAATCGTTGGTGCAGTAATTTCAGGAGGAAAAAGTGTTCCGTTCCTTGGATATTTAATCATCAGGTTTACAGGTGTTCCGGATTGTTCCCAGGCATGAATGATCTTTTTTTTACCTGTCTGGTGACACCCCTGAAAAAGGAAAAATATAAATATTGAAAAAAGAATGAAATAATTCCTTTTAAATATGTCCATACTGATTCTTTTGAGAAGAATAGCACTCATTGCTCCATAGCACGTTTAAACAAATCGGGTTCCAGATAAAATGAACGATATGTGTTTTCAAAAGGTTTAAAATGCCATTTTACATTTCCATCCAAGCCATAAACTCCAACGCGTCCTCCTTCGGAACTACAAAAAAGTATATCGTTATTGTCTAAGAGATAAGCACTTCCTCTTCTCTTGCTAAAATAACGTACCGGCAAGCTTACATCAATTACCTTGGTAGCCGTCATATTATCTTCATCAATTGCAAACGACAAAGCTCTGGATATACCCTTCTCGTTGCCATTGTCAAAAATCATCAAATGTCCATCTTTGTTAATATGTACCGAATGCTGGTTACAAAAAATCATGCTTGTATCCATTTCAAAATCACCATTACGCCCAAGTTTCCAAATCAATTCTCCCGTTTGAGAATTTATCTTCCATATTTGACTGGGTTTAAATAATGAAAGCAAATAATTGTCATCATTATCTAATGATAATGCATTTGCATGAAGCCAATCTACTTTTTCCTCTAATATATTTGGGCTATTTATCGGATTCATAACATCCAAAACTGTCCATGACCAAATTTTATTCCCAAGACCATCCATTACCAGGATTCCATCAACTACAACAGTATCATTCTTTAAACCACCAACAGAAGACAAATCAACAACTTTTGGTTCCTGTGTTAAAGTAACAATATCTCCTTTAGTATTTTTAAACACTTCATGGTGAATTAGTGATTGAAAATCTTTGTCTCCTCTCTTAAGATACGTCACTTTCTTCCAGTTTAGGTTGAACTCAACAATTTCGTCGCCATAAACAGTTTCTGTTTCCTTCCCTCCTAAAATAGCAATAAAACTATTTTCTCCACAACGATTAACTAACTTAACCTGTTTATTCATTAATTGTTGATACCAACAAATATCTTGATTTCCATCAATGATTAGAAAAATACCGGGGTCTTCTTTTCTTGTTAAAAAAATATAGCCCCCTAATAATGCATTTGTATCAATAGACTCTTGATCACTGTTATCATTGAATGTATCGAACCAAGGCGGCAAACTTTTGGTATCAACCTGATACCCTTTTCCTTTTTTGATAAGTTGCCCTTTCAAAGAAACATCAACATTATATTTTGTTTCAGGTTTTAATCCCAGTAAGTAGATTTGATGATCCACATTCTTTTCAGAGATGATCTTTTGTGTTGTCTGCGGTTTTCCTACTTCATAAAAATCAACTACAATTCTACCTGCCTTTTCCAGAGCCACATCAAGTTCTATTCTGGATGTATTATATGGAGGGAAAGAAATCTTGGAATCTTCAATTCTATTACAAGAGAGACCGAACAGAAACACTATTCCGATAAAAAAATAAACATCTATTTTAAATGATTTCAGAATGCTCACAACATATAACTTTAATCGGGAAAATATAATACTAAATTACATTATAACAAAATCCCTTTGGATTTTCCAATCATAGGAAAATTCAAGATGCAAGTGCAACTTCCGGGTTAATACTCCAAAGATCCCTCAATCTCAACTAAAAGGTCATCCCTGCATATATCTGAAACCAGGTATTGGAAATTTTCACTTTTTAAGTGTTGTTCACACAGAAGTTTAACCTTTTCTAAATCGGCTTTGTATTTGACATAAGTCCTGATATACGAAAAGCTTATCTTTTTTGAATTGTAATGAATATCATATTTTGATAGATTTTCGGAAGACAACATGTTATTAATATTTTCTATTGTGGTTAACGTTTGATTTTCAACATCATTTAGGTGGGCAGTTGTTTCTCCTACAATTGAAGCTGTTCCAGAAACATAAATTCTTGCACAGTCCTTTGTCTTTAATAATTTTCCGCGTTCAAACTTTGGGGTTGTTTTTCCGGCATTTTCACGAATTCCTTTACCTACCAAGACCTTATCTGAATATTTATAAGCATCGATTTGTTCAGGATTGTTAATAGGATGAATGGAAAGATGTCCGGATGATGAAACCGCAATAAAATCAATCGTAACTCCACCGGCAACGGTACCAATGCCGGTAGCTGATGGATAACCATTTACAAAATTACCAGTTCCATAAAAAAGGGAACGCACATCATTAAAAATCTGATAGTTTTGTCGTACCGGGTCATTTCCGGTTTTTTGTGTTATTTTTTCAATATAATTCCATTGCCTGACAATATCTGACAAAGAGAGCTTTTCGTTGTAAAGGATTTTTTGCATTAGGGTAAACGATCTTTTAGCCTGTTCATGAAGGTTGGTCAGGTGTTTCGTGGTTAGCCCTGAAGCATAAATTTCTTTATAATGAGGATAATTAATTACTGTATATGAAATATCATCAACAGATTTATGAGTTATTGCAATTTCCTTAGAACTTCTGTCAGCAACGTAAACTTCCAATGAAAGCTCCTTATCCTTTTCGGGTGCCTGAGATATATAACTGGTTGCAGGAGTGAAAGATTTGTAAAATTTTTTAATGGCTTGTTGATATAAATCAGTTTTCCTGTGATAATCGTCCCTGCTGTCTGCCACTAAAAAGATTGTCTGTTTAATAACATTTTTCAAATCGATTTTCCTTTGGCCAAGGTCTTGATCCAATTGTTGCAGACAATCATACATTTGTTCCAGAGGCGTATCTCCGGATCTTGGAATTATGTATTTTATGTGGACATTTAAAAAAAAAGCCTTATCGCTCATAAATTCATATTATTTGAGTCAGATGAATAAATTGTTCCTGTTCTTTGAAAGTCATGGTTGTAACGTAACGAAGAACAACAGGAAATAACTCAATGTGTGTAAAAAACTGCAATCAAGAATATGATAAGGGTTTAAGAGCAGTTTAAGCAAAAATCCCTATGGATTTTGGAACTATAGATAAATTAAAAATAAATGGGGAACAGACTGTTCCCCATTTATATTCATAAGATATATTATATATTAAAAATTATCAGGATCAATACCCATATTTGGATTTAAGTCAATCTCAAATTGTGGATAAGGTGAAAAATAGTTTGCCTTTGTTGGAGGAGCAAACAAAAGAATATCATTCGGATCTCTATTATCTGTAACAGACTCAACAATTTCAGTACGTGTCATGTCAAACCAACGAGAATATTCGCCTGCAAGTTCCCAGGCACGTTCCTGAACTATATCAGCTTGAGATGCAGAAGCAACATCAACACCCGGAGCTGCAACATCAACAGGTAGGCCCATTGCTCTTCTTTTTATCATATTTAAAGCTAATATTGCGCTTGCATCAGGACCGGTAGCCATAATTTTAGCTTCAGCATAGATTAAAAGCACCTCAGCAAATCGCAAGTAATACTCAGAACGATTAGATGGATAAGTTATCCTACCTATATTAATTGCAGATTGTTTTCTCCACTTTCTATAAAATGGGTTATTCTCCGCAGACTCATTCCATGGGATTAACTCGAAATAAAGATCAGTTCCATTATCAACAACAATTTCTACTGTTGCACCTGCTGCCAATCGGTCATTATACGCTGCAAGATCAGCAAGCTTCTTTTTAAAAATAGTATAGAAAGTAGCATCTTTACGAGGACCTTCCGGGAAACTGTTAAAAAAGTAGATTTCACTACAGAAATCGCCCCAACCCTTTTCAGTTGGAGGAGCACTACCTATATACACATAATTAAATGCCCCATAAGCTTTATCTGAGAATTGGGCAGCCCACACACTCTCAGCATGGTTTTCAAGATCGGCATCCCATATATCTGCATAATTGTCTAACAATTGATAAGGGCCATTGTCAATTACATCTTTAGCCAATGCTGCAGCAGTAGCATAACTGCTTGTTACATCTAATGGCCATCCTGCACGTGCCAAATGTACCTGAGCTAACATTGCCTTTGCGCTCCATGATGTTGGGCGACCAGCATCAGCCTGAGCGTCAGGAAGATCAGCAATAGCAGTCTCCAAATCAGAAATAATCTGGTCATAAATTTCAGATAGTGGTAATCTTACTATATCATAATTCACCTCATCTGATGGAGTAAGTATTAATGGCAGACCTCCAAAAATTCTTCCCAGAAAAAAATAATTAAATGCTCTGACAAAATATCCTTCAGCAATAAATTCTGCCTTTTCTTTTTCATCACCATCAACCAGTGGCCCATTATTGATTAATGAATTGGCAGCACGAATACTCTTCCAGTGCGGTTTGTAAACCAGACCATCACCTTTTGGATTAGATCCAGATGGATTAAATTTATCATATTCCCAAAAAATCCATTTATTTAAATCACCGGTACTGCT
>JAUWMO010000199.1 GCA_030613125.1 Bacteroidota bacterium
TCCGCATATATGTATGGAAAATGGTATTCCATAATCCTGAACTTCACGTGTCATGTCAATTTCAGGTTGCAGTGCAAACATTCTGAACATATCCGGGGAGATCAGGCTCGGACCGGCATAAGCATCCCCAATTGAGGTTGCATGAGCGCCGGTATCTTTCATAGCTTTTGCGAAAATAACCCCTGCCTGCCGGCAATACTCAGTTACTTTATTTATAAGATCACTATCCTGCAGTACAAGGTCCTCCATAAATTGTTGTGCACCCCTTAACAATGTAGCAAGAGTAAAAGGTCCCTGGTCTGCTC
Organism: Bacteroidota bacterium; assembly: GCA_030613125.1. GTDB lineage: Bacteria > Bacteroidota > Bacteroidia > Bacteroidales > VadinHA17 > JAUWMO01. The sequence goes on from JAUWMO010000199.1 coordinate 306, forward strand.
TTCCCATAATAAAAACCTGATCACCAATCTTTTCAACCAGTTTTTGTGTTGCTTCCAGCCAAACAGTAAGACGGCCATCCTTGTCAGGATCAGGCAGTTTTAAACCTTCCACATCCCTCAAATCTTTTAGTAATGGTCTGTTTTCATCCACAATGGCAGGTTCATTTTCCCTGAAAATAACTTTTGCCCCACAAGCTTCAGCAAGAGTGGCATCATCAAAATCAATTACTATCCCATCATAGGCATATTTTTCATAACATTTAAGATGTGCCTCAACCATCTTATCAGGATTATGTGCAAGTTCCCCAACCTTTATCCCGGCTGTTTGAGCTGCAAACATAAAACTCTGAGGAACAACAGGAATACGGTCTGGAATCCCGCCTTGTAATACTGTGAAGCAACGTTCGAGGGAACTCATTTCTCTCATAGCCTTCAAATTCTGAATGTTTACATCAGAACACTATTACTTCCTTACCAGAATCTTTAATGTACTCTGTCAGGCTTTTACCCATGCCTCTCACATCTATCCCCAGGTTTTTCAAATCTTTAGTAACTCCATACTGATCTGAACACCAAATACAGGCATCAAGTGTTACTCCTACCTCCTTCAGCTTTTTGATCATCTCCTTAAGTTCTTCATCTTCTGCCAGAAGTTTGGATGATGGTCCCCATACAATAAGGGTAATATCATCAAACCAGCTCAATTTTTTGGCATTGTAGACATAGATGTTAATCATTTTGGTGAACACATCCTTTTCAGATGTTGTCCAAAGAACAACAAGTTCAGTTGGCTTTTCAACTTTATCTCCGGTATTTTTTGCATCTGATTGTTGTGCAGTTACATTAAGTCCCCCAAAGATCAGTGGAACCACAAATAATATTACCAGCATCCTTTTCTTCATAATATTGATTTTAAATTTATCTGGTGAAGTTAAAAATTAACCTTAATCAAATGAAATTTATAGTTTAAAATGAAATTATTGAAATAAATTTGTTATGTTATTAATGATTTTTATATAACATTTATATTTATTAATTAATTGTTTTTCTGTTCTTTATGTTATTCAATTCTGATAATAATACTGAAGCTAAAGAAATTTAACAATAATCCGAATTGTTTCTAATTTCAGAAAATAAAATACCAGGTCACCTAATCCGATGGATTATTTTGAAAGTAATATAGTATTTCCAGACCCTTCTGAAGCCAACGAAGATGGTTTGCTGGCAGCAGGGGGAACCCTGAATGCAGATACATTGCTGCATGCCTATTCGAAAGGTATTTTTCCCTGGTATAATGAAGGATCACCAATTCTATGGTGGTCACCCGATCCGCGTATGGTTTTATTTCCCGGGGAGATGAAGGTTTCAAAGAGTTTACAACAGATTATCAGCTCTGAAAAATTCATTTGCCGTTTTGATTCTGATTTTGAAAATGTGATTGACAATTGTGCCAGGGTTCCGCGGAATGATCAGGAAGGCACCTGGATAACCGAAGAAATGATTAAGGCATACATTGTTCTTCATAAATCAGGATTTGCCCACTCTGTTGAAACCTACATTGAAGGAAAACTGGTTGGCGGACTTTACGGGGTTTCACTGGGAGGATCATTCTTTGGTGAGTCAATGTTCCATTTAAAGCCAGATGCTTCAAAAGTTGCATTATATCATCTTGTGAAGAATCTCCTGAATTGGCATTTTGACCTAATTGATGTCCAGGTTCCGACAAAGCATCTTCAGTTTTTGGGTGCAAGGGAAATCCCAAGAAAAGAATTTTTATTACTGTTGAAGTCAAGTCTCAAAAAACCCACAAAAAAAGGGAAATGGAGCATTTACCCGGGAAATAAAACAAACTAACCGCGGAGACTCGATGGCGCAAAGTTACGCTTTAATATAAAATTCTTTGCGTCTTACCTCAACGGTGAAAAACCATCAAATCCGGTTATTGCTGCCTCCTATAATCCAATTTATTAACTCAGCAGGTTTGTACCTGGCTATATCTATAATAGTAACATTCTTCAAATCAAATTTCTGTATGATCTTTTCGGTAAGATTCCGGCGGACAACCCATATCATTTTGTTATCATACCTGGCAAGGATATTTTGTATTGGTCCAGCCCAGCCTCTGTCGCTCAGCTCAAGAGGACCGATCTCATCGATTACTAAAACAGAGGATGAGGATATTCCGGACAATATTTTCTTCCCAAACTCAAGACCACCCGGGTTGAAAAAGTATTTACCGGTTTTTACCCAATTTTTCTCACCATGAATACTACATAAAAGAATTTTTTTACCTGTGCTGACATTCACCAATTCAAATCCGGTTCTTTTCCCAAATTCATCCATTCCTTCAGCCATAATTCCTTCCACTTCTATTCCTTCCTCTTTCAGAAGGGAAATAGAATCTTTAAGAAAAATTGTTTTTCCCTCCCTCTGATCACCTGCAATAATATAGACAGGTTGTTGTTGTCCCATTTGTTCCCTGAAATTATTGTAAATACTTTCCGAAAGAAAGATGATCTGTGATAAGGCCTTAACAGGATTTAATATCATAATTCCTGGTTTTGATATTCTCTTCATTACACCGGGCAGTACCGAAAATGCCAAACTCAACGATGTATATAAGCGAGAAAATCCCCTCCTGAAAAGAATAGTTTTAACAACCGGATTTCTCAATTCTACACTTACAGCTGAAAAAACCATAACAACCATTAAAGCCCGCAATATCATTTTAATACCAATAACAAAACCTTCTGATTGAAAAATCGATCCTGTTGAATATTCATTCCAGAAAATGACTGCAACAACCAGAATCACAATTAGTTGCATCCAGAAAAGTGGTTTGGCAAGCCTTCTCATTGCTCTTTTATATTTAAAAATAAGAAAAGCAATGTATGGTGCTATAGCGAAAACCGAAATTGCCAATTTGGCCTTGTTTATCAAATAGAGTCCTGTTATCAGCACAATTAAATGTAAAACCAGCAGGCCCATAGAATATTTCTCATTGCCCATTACCGAGAAGTCAGGTTCGACAGATTTCTCAGATTTTTTCAAAGAAAATCCTGAAGGTTTTGCCAGTCTTTTTCCGGCAAGAATTCCTATCAGTGTGGCAAAAATCCCAAAAGCTATATAGAGAATTATCAGGTAAATGATAAGTGTTACTGGATCAGGCCCCTTTATTTTCAATTGTTTCTCAGCATAATGGTACATGTTTTCCAATATCGTAACAATGTTAAAGCCATATAAAATGATAATGGTGACTACTTTATGAACCAGCGCACTTAAAACGGCTGCAATTGATCCGAACAGGTAACCTGCTGGATTTCTCCCCAGAAAGCGAATGAAAGCATCAAGTAATACAGCCTCTGTCAGAATTCCAATCATGGGACCCAGGATAATAGCACTTGGGGATAGTGATTTCATAATGGCGCAGATAAATCCGGCTCTCCAGATCAGTCCTTTTTCTTTCCATTTATACTGAAAGCCTATCATAAGGCTGATTCCCATTACAGCAAGGATGGTACCGGCAAATGGGACCCGGAGATTATGCAGGAAACTTCCCAGCACAATCTCAACAGAAGCCCACAAGCTGCCTGCTGTTGCTGCTTTTAACCAAACCTCACCGCTTTTACCAGTCATCTGTTCATATAAATAATGAGATCACGAAAATAGGAATAATATCAGGAATGATGAAGGATGAAAGATGAATGATGAAGGATTGTTTAATTGTTTAATTGTTTAATTGTTTAATTGTTTAATTGCTGACTGAGGACTGAGGACTGGAGACTGGAGACTGGGGACTGGGGATGGAAGGCAAAAGGCGCAAGGCGGAAGGCGCAGGGGCAATGAAAATTGACTATTGATGATTGAAGACTGGAGACTGTGGACTTCGGATTTATGAAGGATGAACGATTGCCAAATCTCACGCCTGTCCCGACCTGGCGGGGAGCAGCGAACCTGCGAGTAATTGTGGTATAGAGCCTGGAGCATTACACTACATTAACATTAATCAAAGAACACGATTTTGCGAGGAACGGAGTGACGTGGCAAACTGTAAAGGTTTAGTATGGTGTAAAAAAATATTCATGCTGGTTTTGGCGGCTGACCAGTTTTTCCTATACTACAATGCATTGAGACCGACTCTTCCTGGTTTACTCGCATACTCTCTTTTCCGCATATCCGCTTACTCATATATCTGCATGCCCGCTCAATAATCAAAGAAACCCAGCCTGCCGAAGGGAGGAAACAGCCAGTTAAACTTTTAAACAATTAAACACCTAAACAACATATAACATTTAACCGTTAACTTATAACAAATAACGGCTTTGGGGGATACTGGTCCCGATTTATGTATTTGTTCTGATCTACAACCTCATCCAATCAGGGAGTTCTTTCGGCCCTGGATTCTTGCCATAAAAAAGGTCATCTATAGGAACGGCAAGTTTAAGGAAGATGGCTGATCTTTTTATGCCATAGCGTACAATCCTATGAAGCAGATTATCAGGATGAGCATATGGGCATACCGATATGCACCAGCCACAGTCGGTACCTGAAGAGCACCAGTAATCATAACAGCTCTCCTGATTGATCTGCCAGCGTTTTTTTTCATCAATAATTTCGCGGCCGGTATATGATATAGACTGGCTGGGACAAACCGTAGCGCACTTCCTGCATTTATTACAGAAATCAATCAAAGTGGGATCTTGTTTTTGTTTATCAGGATCTAACTTAAGATTTGTAGTGACAACACCTAACCTTACCCTTGGTCCATGAGCTGGTGTCATAAGCAATCCCATACGGCCGATCTCACCCAGGCCTGCATCCCTTGCCACAAGGGGGCATACAACTTCATAATTCCCATCAATATGAGCTCTGGCCTCATATCCCAGGTTTCTGATAAACCATGCAATTTGAACTGCAATAGCACCTGCATCCATATATTTTCGTGCCGATTCCATAATTGCCGGTCCTTTTGGTGCACGGTCCATCATATACCTGCTCATTTCAACTGTAAATGCTATTGCAAACTTATGATCGTTATCAACAGGAGTTCCGTAATTGTGATCCCTGCCCCGATGGCTGTACAAATGATAATCTCGCAGAGGGGTTATACCCACATTAATTGTACCAAGCATTTTTCCCCATTTCTTTATGAATCCGGTTACCTTATCTGATGAAACAGAGATCTTTTTATCACTGACAGGGCCATCAATCTCCGGGGCCAGGGCTTTAACAGTCTCAAAACTTGCATCAGCAGCTGCGAATAGAAGCGGATCGTAAAATAAAGATCTTTCAGAGAGGAATCCGGGCCTGGCACGAGTTTCATCATCTGCCTGTTTTCTTTCCGGATACTTAGAATAATAATTATTATAGTCTTCTGTTCCCTCTTCAAGCAATCTTCTGGAGAACATGATATCTCTTTCATCTATCCGGTTACCTTTAAAGGTTTCAGTATCAGGCGCCGGGCCACCAACAGGAATCAGCAGTATGAAAACTGGCAAATAAGGAACTACAAGCAATAACCACTTTAAGTGTTGATTATCAGTGAAAAGGACCAATAAATATAACAACAGGAACAAAGCTCCGGAGAGAAAAAAAATACCTGCAGCTCTGGGTTCTGACTCCTTCAACGACAGGTAGATGAATATGCCCCATAAAATTGAAAAAAGCCCGGCTGTGATAGTAAGCAGCAGGTCGACTATTGCAATATTGGATATCATATCCGCAAGACAGATTAAAAGGAATTGTCTGTAATAAAGAGTAGTGGGTTACTCAGATTTTTCTTCTTTTTTATCTGGCTTCTTCTTTTTTTCTTGTGGTTTTTTTGGTTTCTTCTCTTCCTCACCTGTTTTATCAATATTTTTAATCTCTTTAACGGCTTTCTCAGTCTTCTTTTCTTTGTTTACAGGCTTAGCAGGTTTTTTTTCTTCTTTTACCTCTTTATCGTCCTTCACAGATTGATCAGCCTTTGCCTTTTTTTCAACCTTGACTGCTTCCTCAGTCTTCTTTTCTTTGCTTACAGGCTTAGCAGATTTTCTTTCTTCTTTTACCTCTTTATCGTCTTTCACAGGTTGATCAGCCTTTGCCTTTTTTTCAACCTTCACTGCTTCCTCAACTGTTGATGGTTTCTCTTCTTTTTCTGGTTTTTCAACCTTTCCTGTCTCTTTAACCTTTGGAGGGTGTTCAACTTTTTCAATTTTCTCAGCCTT
>JAUWMO010000018.1 GCA_030613125.1 Bacteroidota bacterium
AAGCAACGCAACACAATTTTAAAAAATTATGCATTTTACAACGTTAAGCTAAACTATAGCCGAGCAGGTTTTGTAATAGTTGTGGTAAAATAATGACCGATAAATGGACAGATGAGAGGTTATCAGATGTTTTAGATGTAGATTATCATCATTTGGTATTCACTGTTCCCTGGCAATTAAGAAGTATAACCCTTGCCAATCCAAAAGTTATGTTAGGACTGATGTTTAGAAGTGTATCTATCTCTCTGCAATCATGGACGAAGAAATATGGAGGCTATACACCAGGCATCTATTGCATAGTTCACACCTTTGGCAGTGATTTAAAATACCATCCCCACTTCCATGTATTGATTACAGCAGGAGGGTTAAGCTTAGATAAAAATCAATGGATTGATTCTCCGGGAGATTATTTATTGCCAGAAAAAGGATTAAAAAAACGATTCCGCTACCAAGTTGTAAAACAGATAATAAAAGCCAATGATAAGTTGCTTTCCTTAACAAGAAAAGCCTTAAACCAAAAAGAACCTATAAAATTTATTCATTCTTCATGGAGGAAACGCACCAAGAATAGAGAAAGAAAAGACCCTTTAGTATGTAAGGTTTGCAATATAGAGATGGTTTTAGTTTTTGTTTGTTTCACATATCAATATGACATGAATAAAAAATTAGGGCTAAAGCCTGACGAGGTAATACCTTCAGGGCAGATTAAAATAGATACAAGCTAAAGAATGCTAAAACTATGAGAAAAATGCTGGAAAATTTCAAATAAATAAACAAAAGAGACAAATTGAATTTAATAAGTCTACAATGAGCAGTCAAATCCCTTAGCCTTTCCCGAAAGCTTTCGGGATCAGCCTAAGCCTAAAAAATTACAAGGCAATTAGAAAGAGGCATAACTCATTGTATATCAGATTATGTTTTTGAACTTAGCCCCGCCTAGGCGGGGCGATCTCATGAACGAAGTGATTAATTCCGATACAAAAAAATACAATTTAATAAACCTACACTAGTACCATTCGATACTTTTATTTGAAAAATATTTTTCAGTAAATTTAAATCTGTAATATAAACCTATATTTACCCAGTGTGGACTGGATTCTGGAGTTCCCAGGTTCAGATACTCATATACAATCCTTATTAAGAACTTCCCTGATTCACCATAGAATCCGATATTTGGACTTACTTTAAAATAATCCGGTGCTTCTATCTCAGTTCCCGAATACTTAGGTCCAAAACTGTATGTGCCTCTGATACCACCATAAGCACCGATTAAGAATTTGACGGAAAGCGGTGTGATTTTAATTTTTTTCCCCAAAGTAAATGCTATCATATTGCGCTTCTCCCAGAATTGATAATAAGTTTGTGGATCTATCTCCCATAAGATTCTGTTCATAGCAGGACGAAATTTAAAATCAAATTCTGCAGAAAGTCCGGTGTAAAGCTCTTCCAGTCCTAAATGAGCACCTAAAAAGAAGTCTTTTGGATTAATTGAAATAACACCACCAAAAAATCCAGATGCAATCACAGGTTTGAAACTCGTCTTAAATTCATGATCACTTAACCAAACCTTAACATCTTTATTATTACTAAATTGTCCGATAGTATAGGGATCGGGTGTTTTTAGCTCATCCTTTTTTTCATATAGGCCGTATTCCCAAAGCTGATCTAAAACATCAGGATAACCGTTATAAAGAGCAGAATAAAAGGCTGAGTTACCTTTTCGGCTTTTTGCATTTAGATCTGCTCCACGGTCAAGTAAGAACTTTACAAATGATGTATCGCCATTTTGTGCAGCGATTATCAGTGATGTAATTCCTTTAGTGTCTTTGTGATTGATATCTGCACCTTCTTTTAATAACAGATCCGCAACCGTAATATTCCCGGCATATATTGCTGCCATAAGCGGAGAGGTCAATTTGATATCGGAGAAGTCAGGATCTGCACCATAATATAATAGCATGTCACAAAGGAGATAATAATTGTAAGCTGAGGCATAAAGAAGAGGTGTTGCACCATATTTGTCATGATCGTTTACATTTGCACCAGCTATTAATAACTCTTCCACAATTTCAGTCAGATTTTCCCGGGTTGCTGAGATAATTGCCGAAGATCCATTATAGGGTTTAAGATTTACATCAGTTCCGTTAAGTATTAAAACCTTTACAGTCTTTAAATAGCCGTTTGCTGAAGCATACATCAGGGGTGTTACACCATCTTCCGATCGGGTATTTATGTTGGCCCCTGTATTCAATAACCGCAATACTTCCTCATCATAGCCATAAGAGCATGCAATTAGCAGGTTAAAATTAATATCACCATTAATATATTCTGATGTATCAATCTCTGTTTGTTTTTTGTCCGGTTTACTTTCCTGGGCAATGACAAACAACGAAAAAAAACTAAGAAGTAGAAAAGTGAAACTACTTTTGCACATACTGGAATCAAAATTTGGATAAAAGTAGCGATTATCCCGAAATTATGCTTCTGGTGTTTAACTTCAATACTAATCTGTTATTTTGAATAAAATTAGACTAAACATCATAATAAACAACATATTACTAAGTTAAACACATATTTAAATTGTATTAGTCGTATTTTACAAGAATAATTCTTTTAAATTAATTGGTTTTAATACTAAAATATCTTAATTTCCGTTTTTGAATTAGGGTGAGTGATAAATGAGGTTCAAACCATTCTTAATTTTAGGTTTAGTTGTTGGTTTATTATTCTCTATTTATTCAGCACCGATCATAGGTACTGAATTCTCAGATGTTTGAACCTCATTTATCTTTTTTAAAACCTTCTAAAAGTCCCTCCGTTGTTTTTTCGTCGTCTTTCTTTATTAAGTTTGATTATTATCGTGCAACTAACCATTACTTAATTTTAAAATTATTTGCATCATTCCGGGTGAAGCGAAGTGAAGACCCGGAATCCATGTTTACCCCGTTGGATTCTTTCAGGAAATTCCTTATTTTGTTTTTTAATAAATAGAATAGAAAATCCTACGGGGTAAAATTACACATACACATCCGTTATCGAAAATCGCATATACAGATGAGTGAAATCATGAACGAGATAAAATACAAACAAATCGGAATCATCCATTCACCGTTCAAAGAACCAAAAGGAACACCTATCCAACCAACAGCCGCAAAAGGTATTGATGGAACAGTCGAAGTATTTCAAGAATACACTGAAGGTTTAAAAGATCTTGATGGTTTCTCTCATATCGTTTTAGTATATCACTTCCATTTGTTTAAAGAATCGTTATTGAAAGTAAAACCGTTTATGGACGATCAAACACATGGGGTATTTTCAACCCGGGCTCCAAACAGACCTAATCCAATTGGTATCTCTGTAGTCCAGCTTGTCAAGATTGAAGGAAATATACTCCGAGTTCAAGATTTGGACATTGTAGATGGGACTCCTCTTTTAGATATTAAACCATATGTTCCAGAATTTGATGTAAGAGATATTAAGAAAAAGGGATGGCTTGAGAAAAACGTGAGCAAACTTTCAACATCAAAAGATGATGGGAGATTCATAAAATGATTTATGCGACATCCGATAACAAGCGGGTAGCTGGCTCGCCTTGTTATACTCGCTCGACCCAAATTTGCTCCCGATGGTCGCAAACTTCAGATATCCGCCAGCCGATATGAAGAATTTTAATTTCGGTTTCGTAGGAATAATCGTAGGAGTTATTCTTTTTATAATATCTGTTATCTCTTTTTCTGCCTCAAAAGATAGTATTGCACAGATTTTTTAGGTTATTTTCATATTTTTACTATTTATCTAATATGAACAGATATGAAAATTCCGAAAATCCAACTTCACTGGCAAATCCTTTTAGGGCTTTTATTGGGTTTACTCTATGGATTGTTTCTCACAAATTATGTATATCTGATTGAGTGGATGGGCGAGGTCTTCCTGAGGGCTTTACGTATGATAATTATTCCGTTGATCCTTACATCCATCATTACCGGGATAACACAGATAGGATCGGGTAAAAGCCTTGGAAAGCTGGGGTTAAAAACACTGGTATATTATGTTTCCACCAGTATGGTTGCTATTCTTACCGGCCTTTTTCTGGTAAATATGATTCAACCTGGCAAGGGAGCCGATTTGGGATTTACCCAGAAAGTTGAAGGTCTTGATATTGAATCCGGTTCCTTTGGCCGTACTCTTATTGAGATTATCCCCACTAATATATTTGAGGCATTTTCTGATGGCAAAATGCTTTCTGTAATCTTTTTTGCACTGATTTTCGGATTTTTCATTACACAAACAAACGATAAGCATAAAACATTACTTAATGATTTTTTTCAAGCTGCTTTTGAAGTGATAATGAAAATAACCCTGTTAATAATCCGGTTTACTCCATTTGGAGTATTCGGTATAATTGCCGGAAATATAGCGAGGATATTAAATGAGCAGGGCAGTGGTATGTCTGCTTTACTTGAGTTAGGCAGTAGTCTTGGACTATATATGATAACCGTTTTTCTTGGCCTGGTTATTCATGCCTTTTTCACCTTACCGGTAATTCAGAGGTTTATAGGCAAAGTCAATCCATATAAGCATTTTCAAGCAGTATCAACTCCTCTTATCACTGCGTTCTCAACTTCATCTGCCCTTGCCACCTTACCTTTAACCCTTGAAGCCGTTGAGCACAGAGATGGAGTTTCAAATAAGATTTCAAGCTTCACACTTCCATTGGGCGCCACCATTAATATGGATGGAACTGCCCTCTATGAATGCGTTGCTGCAATGTTCATTGCTCAGGCATATGGACTTGAGCTTGGCTTTGCCCAGCAAGTCATAATTGTTATTACAGCTTTGATAGCATCAATAGGTGCTGCTGCAGTTCCTATGGCTGGCCTTTTTATGATAGCAATAATTCTTTCTGCAATTGGATTACCGCTCGAAGGAATTGGACTGATTGTAGCTGTTGACAGGATATTAGACATGTTCCGAACTGCTACCAATGTATGGAGCGATACTACCGGGGCAGTGGTAATTGCCCGTTCAGAAGGAGAACAATTAAAAAAGGGTCTAAGAGTCTAAGAGTCCGAAGGTTTAAGAGTCTGGGAATATAAGAGTAACTCTTCGACTTTTTCCATTATTCACTTTATTTGTGTTTTGATTCACTTCCTGGCTGTATGCATGCCAACTGATAGCAGTTGCTAAAAAGATAATAAAAAGATGATAATAATTTTTCATTTCAAAATGGAAAAGCTTACAAAGGAATATATCCATGTTTCTTGGGGGGATTCGACTGACTTTTATTTTGTGTCATCTCCAGGGCCTGGATAAGTTTTTTACGAGTTTCCCTTGGCAGAATAATTTCATCTATATACCCAAATGAGGCTGCCCTGTATGGATTGGCGAAATTTTGTTTATATTCCTCAACATGCTTCTGCTTGTCTTCATCCTTTTCAATCTTCTGTTTGAATAAGATATTCACTGCACCATCAGGTCCCATAACAGCAATTTCGGCCATTGGATAGGCAAAATTAACATCAGCACCAATGTGTTTACTTGACATCACACAATATGCTCCCCCATACGCTTTCCTGGTAATAATGGTTATTTTGGGAACAGTTGCCTCAGAGAATGCATATAATAATTTAGCGCCATGCTTAATTATTCCACCATATTCCTGTAAAGTGCCTGGAAGAAAACCCGGAACGTCTTCAAACGTAACAATCGGAATATTAAAGGCGTCACAAAATCGTACAAATCTTGCTGCCTTTATTGATGCATTGATGTCAAGCACTCCGGCAAGATTAGCAGGTTGATTTGCAACAATGCCAACAGGCCTGCCGTTTAAACGGATATAACCAATTACAATATTCGGTGCATAATGAGGCATTACTTCAAAGAAATAATTATCATCAGCCACTGTGGTGATTATCTCTTTAATATCATATGGTTTGTTGGGATCGGCAGGAACCACCTCCTGCAAGCTTTCATCTTCCCGTTCAGGGTCATCCATACAGGTAGCAATGGGTGGGTCCTCCATATTGTTTGAGGGAATGAAACTGAACAGTTCCCTGATCATCATCATTGCATGATCATCATCATCAGCCATAAAGTGGGCTACTCCGCTTTTGGAATTATGTGTCATGGCACCACCGAGCTCTTCCTTTGTAACTTCCTCATGAGTTACTGACTTTATTACATCTGGTCCTGTCACAAACATATAGCTCGACTCTTTTACCATCAAAATAAAATCTGTGAGGGCAGGTGAATAAACGGCACCTCCGGCACTGGGACCCAGAATAGCAGAGATCTGGGGGACCACACCAGAGCTCATAACATTACGATAAAAAATATCAGCATATCCGCTAAGGCTCCTGACCCCTTCCTGAATACGGGCTCCACCTGAATCGTTCAATCCAATTACCGGTGCCCCCATTTTCATGGCAAGGTCCTGTATCTTAATGATTTTGTCTGCATTACTTCTCGATAAACTGCCACCGAAAACTGTAAAATCCTGTGCATAAACATAAACCAGACGTCCGTCAATTTTCCCATAGCCTGTAACAAATCCATCACCAAAAGGCCGGTTCTTAAACATGTCAAAATCATGGTTATGATGCCGTACCAGCTTATCCATCTCAACAAAAGTCCCTTCATCAAGCAAGGTTAATATTCTTTCCCTTGCAGTTTTCTTGCCCGCTGCATGTTGTTTCTTTATTCTCTCTTCACCGCCTCCAATTTCAGCGGCTTTATTTTTTTCCTGGAATTCCTGGAATTTTTTCTCTAAAGTTGACATATTAGTTTTAATGAGATTGAATGATTCAATTAATTATTCCAAACAAAATTTAAATTGGGAAATTTAAAAGATGAGATCTTCTCATTCGATAATAATCAGAGGTTGATTTCCTTCAATAGTTGCTTCTTCTTTGGTCAGGATCTCTTTTATTACACCTTTTTTCTTTGCCTTGTATTCGCTTTCCATTTTCATGGCTGAGATAATAATAAGAGTTTGACCGGGTTCAACTGTGTCGCCAATGTTAACCGGGATTTTAATAATTTTTCCGGGCATAGGAGAGGAGATTACTCTTTCATTATCCATAATATCCGATTGTTTCCGGCTTTTTAAATATTTTGCCTCAGCATCAACTACCTCTGTATTATATGTATAACACTGGTGTTTTATTTCGAATGATTTCGGATGGTCAGCTTTGGATATTTCTATCTCAATGGATTTTCCTTCGAAAAGAAAAGAATAGGTTCCTTCCCCGATCAAAGCGTAATCCAGTTCATAAATCTCTCCGTCTACTTCCACTTTAAGGGAGTGACCGTCAGATTCAACTATATTAACCTGTGCGATTCGGTCGTTCAGATGAATTTCCATATACAACGAAAGTTTTTGTTTTACAATCTTGAAGCACTTATTTTTCTTCCAAAGTCCTTCCATAGATTTTTCGAATCTGCATTGCCGTTCTGACCATTATGACCGTTCTTTTGTTGTCTGATCTTGTTATATTCCATTAAAGAACATATAAGAGCCAGATCTTCAAGTTTCTTTTTTTCGATTTCATTACTTTCCTTACCACCATTCACTTCAGAACAAGGTTTGAATAAGAAATCCTTATTGTTATTTATGAAGTGAGTATCATATTTTCCATTAACAAAATCAGGAGTTTCCATGATACGATGCAGAAATTGTATTGAGGTTTTTACACCGGAAATGAAATATTCTTTTAGAGCCCTCTTCATTCGGCCAATGGCTTCATCCCGACTTCTACCCCAGGTTACCAGTTTTGATATCAAAGGATCATAATATAACGGAATATCAAAACCAGCATAAACATACCCGTCATTGCGCACACCTATACCTTGTGGCTCTGTTATTTTCTGGATTTTACCGGGACTTGGCATAAAGTTGTTTTCAGGGTCCTCCGCATAAATCCGGCATTCAATGGAGTGCCCGTTTTGCTGGATGTCCTTCTGGGAGTAACTTAATTTCTCTCCGGAGGCTATTAAAATCTGCTCCTTCACCAGATCAACTCCTGTAACCATTTCTGTAATCGGGTGTTCCACCTGAAGTCTGGTATTCATTTCAAGGAAGTAGTAGTTACGATCATTATCCATAAGGAATTCAATTGTTCCGGCCCCCTCATAATTAACCGCTTTAGCTGCTGCAACAGCATACCGTCCCATCTCTTCACGTATTTCTGGTGTCATAAGAGGAGAGGGAGTTTCTTCAACTACTTTCTGGTGTCGCCTTTGTACTGAACATTCCCTTTCACACAAATGAATGGCATTTCCATGTTTGTCAGCCAATATCTGGAATTCTATATGGTGTGGAGACTCAATATATTTTTCTAAATAAACAGCGTCATTTCCAAAAGCTGCCTTAGCTTCAGATTGTGCCCCCTGGATAGCTGATACAAGCTCTGAAGAATCATGAACAAGCCGCATTCCCTTGCCACCTCCACCAGCTGATGCTTTTACCATAACAGGAAAACCAATCTCTTTTCCTATCTTTTCTGAATCCGATAAACTTGTTAGTTTTTCTTTAGTTCCGGGAACTACAGGTACTCCGGCATCAATCATTGTCTGTCTGGCAGTGATCTTATCCCCCATGGTTTGAATTGCACCCGGAGGCGGACCAATAAAAATCAAGCCTTCCTTAGCTACTCTTTTGGCAAACTCAGCATTTTCAGAAAGAAAGCCATATCCGGGATGGATAGCTTCAGCGCCAGATTTTTTAGCTGCATCAAGTACTTTTTCAATGGAAAGATAGCTTTCAGTAGAAGGGGAAGGCCCAAGGTAATATGCTTCATCAGCATATCGTACATGTAAGGCAGTTCGGTCTGCATCAGAATAAACGGTCACAGTTGTCAAACCCATTTCTCTGCAAGAACGAATCACTCTTACAGCAATCTCACCACGGTTTGCAATAAGGATTTTTTTAATCATTGTGTTTGCAATAGGTTCGGTTCAAATATACTATTATTATTTATTCAAATCAATAATCTTATTTAATATGTATCGGAATTGCAAAGTTGTCTGGTGATATACAGTAAGTTATGATGTTATCTTATCTTATTCTTATGCTTTTTCCTCAAGTCTGAGACCCTTTGAAACAAAAAAATGTATTTATTAACAATTGTTGATAACCTGTGTGGAAACATTGTTTATATCCTTGATTGGATATATTTGCTGAATATTTTCCTGCATACTACTTTTGACCTATCAGGTGAGAGATAAAAGGCTGGTGTGAAGCCTTAAGCTGATAAAGAAAAATCCCTTACAGGATTTGACTGAATCAGCCTCTTGTAAGCCACAAGTACGGAAGATCGGCTTCACCTTGAT
This sequence comes from Bacteroidota bacterium, assembly GCA_030613125.1. Classification (GTDB taxonomy): domain Bacteria; phylum Bacteroidota; class Bacteroidia; order Bacteroidales; family VadinHA17; genus JAUWMO01. The sequence continues at coordinate 9,331 of JAUWMO010000018.1, forward strand.
CAGCTTGAAGAAAGCAAGGAAATTCGGATGAAAATCCGAAGGACCGGTCAAGGTTGAAAAAGAACAGAAGTACTGATGCATAGGGCAGGTTTTACAGGTGAAGGCGGGATGGAGGACCTGGCAACAGAGAATCCGGACCAATTTCAACTCCACAGCAACTGTCTCGCAAGATTCAGATGCTGAGGGGGCCTGAAACCAGGGTAGAGGATATAAGGCTTCTTAGGAAGTTGAAAGTTCAACGCCCAGAATCCAAAAGGAACCGTTCCGAGAGGGATGTAACTAAGGAGGAAGCCAGAATAACTGTAACCTGGCGCTTATTAAAGCTTTCGGGCCTTAATAAGTGAGAATGGGAAGCAATTCGTTAAGAATGGTTTCCCTTTCTTGTTTTTGAGACTACCCTTTCACAAGCCTCTGGCGCAGTGAAAGGATTAAGTCGAAAAAATCCCGCTGCAAAGCGGGATCTTCTATTATTCACCGAGAGGTTTTACAAGCCTCTGACCCTGTGAAATAAGGGCAAACATTTACTGCGAAGCAGTATTTCACAAGCCTCTGGCGCAGTGAAAGGGTTAAGTCGAAAACCTGTCCGACTTCTGGCGGAAATCCCGCTGCAAAGCTGCTAATAAAACCCTGATTTTTGCAATCCTGCTTTATTTTCCTGGTACAACATAAACAAATCCCATGAGGAATACCCAATCCTGATTTTATCAGCCTGATAGTATTTGAGTTGATGGAGGTGCTATCTAATGATTGATCAAATGTTAATTCAATTGGTTCATCTAACAACAAAATATGATTTGAAACCAGGTAAAAAATCATTCGAATATTGTCCTTAAAAATTCAAATTAACTTTTTAAATTTGCTCACGATATATGATGATTTTTGTATTTTTGCTAACAAAATTCATTTACGAATACCCTTGCATATTATATAATATAACCTAATTCGCACTTATGTGTTTTACTGTAAATGTGAACATTGTGAAGGATGAGATGGAAAAAAGATTCAACGCTTCCCTCAATGACCCTGATTCTTACAGACCAAGTTATTATTACCATGCTTTTGAATTACCCAGGATGCCTGTAATAAGTTCGCACGAGCCTGAACTGATTCAATTGTTTCATTGGGGACTGATCCCCTCATGGACACAAACATATGATAAAGCTGACAAAATACGCTATCAAACATTTAATGCACGGGCAGAGACTATTACCCAAAAACCCTCATTCAGTAAACCGGTGAAAACACAGAGATGCCTGGTAGTGGCAGGAGGTTTTTATGAATGGCAACATACAAAGAATAAAAAAATACCTTTTTACATTTTTTTACCTGATAAAAGGATAATCTCTTTTGCCGGGATATATGACACATGGCTGAACAGAGTTACAGGTGAGCTGATCAACTCTTTCAGTATTATTACAACCAGGGCAAATCCAATGCTGGAGCATATACATAACAGCAAGAAACGAATGCCTGTAATTTTGAATGAAGACCAGGAGGAAATGTGGTTGAATCCGGATATTCCAGTAAATGAAATTCTAAAGTTGCTGCAACCATTTCCTGAAAAGCTGATGGCAGCGCACAGCATTTCGCCTCTGATCTCAAAGAAAGGAGTCGATAAAAATCTGCCGGAATTAATTCAGCCTTACAGATACGACAAACCAGGTTTGTTTGGTGAATAAAAAGTTTCTATCGTTGTAAAGGTTTATTTCTGTAAGGATAATTTTTTACATTTGCACAAAAAAAATACAATTACGTACCTGAGAATAATTTTGTTTGTTATGAAAAAAGTTCTATTTATTATTTTGATGGTTTTTTATCCTGGTCTGATGATTTTTACTAAAGCTCAAAAAGTATATACAACTACTGGAGGGGAGATGATTTTTCAGATGAGTGAGATAAACAGGAGTGGAGACCACATTCCAACTAACCTGCGATGGACGGTATTCCTGCATCTGGGTACCAATGTACACCTTGACCTGGGAAATGCTGTTGGATTTTATTCAGGTGTTGCCATTAGGAATGTCGGATTTATAATGAATGAATACAACACCAACATTAATAATGAACAGGTTCTTGTTAAACACATATACAGGACATATAATCTGGGTGTACCTCTGGCAATAAAGCTGGGATCTATTGATAAAAATTTCTTTATTTTCGGGGGAGGAGAATATGAATGGCTTTTTCATTTTAAACACAAATACTGGCCAAGTGGCAATGGTGGCAGGAGTAACGAAAAGACAAAGTATACAGAATGGTTCAGCAACGAAGTTAAATCATTAATTCCGTCATTGTTTGCAGGAATCCAGTTTCCCGGAGGTGTCAATCTGAAATTCAAATATTACCTTCAAAATTATATGAACAAAAATTATGTTGATTCCGCCGGAGACAAACCATATGAAGATCTTAACATAAAACTCTTTTATATTTCTCTATCTGTTAACATCAGGCATAAATCGATCAAAAAAATATGGTCAGAAACAAGAGATGATTATGCCTACAGGTAGTAATAAACGAAAAGCAGGTTTTGGTAATTCTTAATTCTTTATCAATTGTACTTTATAATTCATAAATCCGCAGACCGCAATCCACAATCCACAATTTTTTATTGTGCCGCAAAAATATAGGTGATTGTCCCTTTTTGTTTTGCGGGAAATACAGAACCGGAATTAAAACGTGAATTAAGTGCCGCCTTGCTGGCTGCATCATATAGGCAAAAATCATCAGTAGTTGATTCATCTATTCGAACCTCACCACTTAAAACTTTTCCGAACTGGTCAACAACAACTTCAATAGTCACTTTTCCACCATACGGACACTTATAGATTGGAAGTGGTAATTTAGTATGATTTCTTCCTTGCAGGTTGTAGAAAATCCGGGTTGGACCACGGTAATCTGAAGCCATTTCTGCTGCATTTCTGATCTTCTCCTCAAGTTCATCCTGGTTTATAGGATCGTTTTCAATATATTGTAAATTATTCTCCTCTTCAGCCTCAAGAGCTCTTTGTTTCCACTGGTCTATGAAATTATCCTCTGTCAGTTCCCCATCAGTAATCATTTCATTTTTGATCTGATCAATGTATTCATTGATATCGAATTCTTCTTCTGGCAAGCTGGCAACATTTACTGCAATATCGTGAATATCATATATCGCATCATTTTGGGATAACTCTATCACCGGTTGTTCATCAATTAATTCTTCGGCAGGAGTAGAAAGATCGATAAGTATTCCCTGATCAAGGTTCCTGAAATCAGAAGATAATTTAATAATCATAAATATTATAGCCAGAACAAGGTGCACAATAATAGTACCAAGTACTCCATAAATATTCTTCTGATATAACCTCATTCTCATGGCGCGAAATTACGAAAATATACGCATATAGTTTCAGGATTCAAGTTTCAGGAAAAAATCCCGTTTTTCACTTTATCAATCATCATTCTCAATTGCAATCCGTTAACCATTATATGTTAACCGTTATATGTTGTTACATGTTAAAAAAAGAAAATGCCACCAAGTCACTAAGTCACCAAGATTCACAAAGGGCTTATTTCCATTGCCTTATCTTTTGTGTATCTTTGTGTCTTTCTGGCAAAAAAATACTTTTAGGAGTGGACTCAATCTTTAATTATGGAATTCGGAATATTCATCACTTATTCTTTGATAAAAAACAGCATTTATGCCCTACAAAATGTGTTTATTACTACAATTCTTAGTATTGCTACCCTCCCGGTAGTGTTTTATCTGGTTCAGCAATTTTTATTAAATTTCATTTATAATTAAAAATGAAAAAAATACTGGTTACATATCCTATACCTAAAGAAGGATTGTCAGATCTGTTTGAAAATTTTGAAGTTTTTTATCCTGAAAAGGAAAAACTAACTCTAAAAGAAATAAGTTCCCTGATTAATGATTTCGAGGGAGTAATAACTGCATTTGGACATCCATTCCCTTCAGAAATTATTGAGAAAGCCACAAAACTTCAAATTATCAGTAACTATGGTGCCGGTTTTGATAATATCCCTATTAAAATTGCTACTGAAAGAAAAATATTGGTAACAAATACTCCTGATGCAGTTACTGAAGCAACTGCGGAACTGGCAATTGGACTAATGATAGCGGTAAAAAGGAGAATAGCTGAATGCGACAGAAAAATAAGAAGTAAAAAAATAAAATGGGGTATAATGGAAAATCTGGGATCGAACCTGTTTGGAAAAACCCTGGGTATAATAGGAATGGGTAAAATAGGTAAGGCGACTGCCAGACGTGCTTCCGCACTGGGGCTTAAAATATTATACCATAATCGTACAAAATTACCTGTAGATATTAAGTTGAATTACAATGCTGAATATGTTTCATTTTATGAAATTTTAAAACGTTCTGATATTATTTCTCTTCATACACCTATCACTGAAGAAACTCATTACTTAATAGGCAGAAAGGAGTTTAAAATGATGAAGCCTGGATGCATACTTATAAATACAGCTAGAGGGGCAGTGGTGGAGGAAAAAGAATTAGTTCATGCATTAAAAGAAAACATAATACAAGGTGCGGGGCTTGATGTATATGAGCATGAACCTGACATTTCGGATGAACTGCTTGAAATGGACCAGGTTGTACTGCTTCCACATATTGGTACTGGAACTTCAGAGACACGAATAGCCATAGCCAGGTCAGCAGTTAAAAATCTCATCGATTTTTTTAATGAAGTTAAACCAGAGTTCATGGTAAATCCAGAGGTTTGGGAATCCAAATGAAACAATATCTGTCACTTATGATGCATTTGGGAGATTATATTGAAGAGAATGGGAAAGAGATAACAGGCACGCCGTGGGAGGAATATATAACTGATCCGACTACTGTATCAAATCCTTACCTGATTAAAACAGTATTGTCTACTTCCATGTGAAATAATACAATAATGAACAGGGAAACAAACATAGGTAAATTAACCCCTGTTAAACTTTGGGATAAAGCCCTGATTATGGGTGGTTTGCCTGAAAAAAAATCAGTTACTGAAAATATGCCAATTCATGGATGTGTAAAACATTTTGATAGTTCAGACCATTTACATTATTATGGGTCTGATGCAGTGAATATTAAAAAAATGATTAATAAAAACAAACATCTTGGTGAAAGGATCGTAAATGATTATTCATACCTTAAAGCAGAAATATTGTGGGCAGTACGTAATGAAATGGCAAGGAACGTTGAAGATTTCCTGGCCAGAAGAATCAGGTTTCTATTACTCGATGCCCGTGCAAGTATTCAGGCCGCCCCTGTCGTAGCCAAACTTATGGCGGAAGAATCAGGTTATGGAAAAGAATGGGTGAGATATCAAACCGATCAGTATACAGAATTAGCTAAAGAATATTTTTTGTAGTTTTTTTTTATTAGGAAGAACAGGTCATGCCAGATGAAAGCAAGCTGAACAAGGAGTTCCTGCTGCAAAACGAAGAAATTGAACGGCAAAAGAAGGAGATCGTTCAAAGTATTGAATACGCTTCTCTAATTCAGGCAGCTTTACTTCCTCCATCAAATCTAGTAAAGAAAGTCTTTAAAAATCATTTCATAATATATATACCAAGAGATATTGTGAGTGGAGATTTCTACTGGATTTCAACAAAAGAAGAGTGGGTTTATTTTGCGGCAGCCGATTGTACGGGCCATGGTGTCCCCGGAGCATTGATGAGTATTCTTGGGATTTCATTTTTGAATGAAATTTTATCTCAAAAAGCCCTGCTAATGGCAAACAGAGTGCTAAATCTCCTAAGGGAGAAAATAATGAAGTCCCTGCATCAAACAGGTGAGATTAGTGTATCAAAAGACGGTATGGATATCAGTCTATGTGTTTTCAATCCTGAAACATTGGAACTGCATTTTGCAGGGGCAAACAATCCGTTATATTATTTCCGTGATAATAAACTTAATATTATAAAAGGTGACCGGATGCCTATTGGCATAAGCGGGAAGGAAGAACAATCTTTTACTGATAATCTAATAAAATTAAGGAAAGGTGATATGCTCTATATTTTCTCTGACGGGTATGCGGACCAGTTTGGCGGACCCGATTGGAAAAAGCTGAAATATAGCAGGTTTAGGGAAATTCTGGAAGAAAATCATAAAAAACCTATTATTGAACAAAATGAATCCCTTCTGAATGCATTTTTTGATTGGAAAGGGGAACATGATCAAATTGATGACATACTTCTCATGGGTATAAAAATTTGATCCAACTATACTTTTATTAAGTTTTTAAAGTTATCAAATAACTTTTGTGACTTACTTTGCGTATACTATGGCTAAAATAGAGTCATTATATTGCAAACTCTCCCTTCGATGAAATTGTTAAGTTTTCGGATATTTAATTACCGGTCAATTATTGATTCCGGGTGGAATGAGATATCTCCTGATAATGTTACCGGGATAATCGGTCAAAATGAATCCGGTAAAACTTCCATCCTTGAGGCTTTATTTAGTTTTTACAATGGAGCTATTTCTGAAGACGTCCTTCGAAGTGACCTCACTCTTCCAAAAGTGTCCTGCTGTTTTGATATTGAACCAAAACAATTTGAAAAAATACTTAAAGAAAAACTTTTACCTGAGGGAGTACTGAAATTTGTGAGATCCTCCCGTGTTATTTGTTTGACGAGGATATGGGATGATGACCTTGGTAGTCGAATTGAACTTAGAGGAGAAGAAATTATCGGTTTCTTTAACCAGCACACTGAATCTAACCAAAAATATGAAGAACTTATTCAAAATAAGATAAATAAATTCCTGAAAAAAAGGGATGAAGCAATTGAAGATAGAGAACAGGCTGAACTGATGTTAACCAGGGAAACTGAAAATTTTGAAAAAGTGAAGTTGCTACTGGCAGAAGCTCAGAAAGAAAGCAAATCCCAAAAAAAATCACCAGATAAAAGTCAGGCAGAAGCAAAACTAAATGAATCAAAAGTATTATTTGAGAATACCAGGGAAGTATTGGAGCTTAAGAAGAAGGGTTTAGAAGCAAAAAGAAAAATAGCTGATGGTTTAATATCCCAGGCAAGAATTGCTGAAAGCAGCATTGAAGCCGGTGTAAGACACATTGAAGCCAAAGAGGAACTTGCGGTTGCTTATCACAATTTGGTCAGATTTCAAAGAATCCTTAATACTACTGTTAATGAAAAAGAACGCAGGGGTATCCAGATTGAATTGGATCGTTCAAATGACAAGTACGTTAAAACTTTACAGGAATTTGAATATGCTAAAGAGAATTATATAATAAAAAAACATTTGGCTTCAAAAGTAGTTTCAGGTACAAGCCTTACTATTGCTGAAAGGGAAATAGAATCAGAAAAACCTCATATAGAATCCTACTTCACACGTGAGGAGGCTGGTAATTTGCTTTTTGGTCAAATCCCTGAGTTTGTCCTTTTTGAAGATTTTAGCAGCCTTTTGCCAAACAGAATTGACCTGGATGACATCCTGAATGACAATCGCCTTGTTGAAGGTTCTAAAGCTGCCAGGAATTATCTGATAATATCAGGTTTAACACCACATTTTTTTAAAGAATTGAATAACCGGATACTGAAACAAAAGATAGAAAATCTGAATAAAGAGGTTACCCTTGATTTTCAGGATTTCTGGAGGCAAAACATAGGCAGGCAGAATAAAATAACCATAAATTTCGAACTGGAACACTACGATAATACCATTCCTGATAAAAGTGGATTACCCTACCTTGAGTTTTGGGTTAAAGATAAACATGAACGCTTATATCCTAAACAAAGAAGCAGGGGAGTACGGTGGTTCCTGTCATTTTATCTTGAATTGAAATCTGCTGCATTATCAGAATCTGGCAAAGGTAAGGTAATGCTGATTGATGAACCTGCCCTAAGCTTACATGCGCGTGCACAGGAAGATGTATTGAAAGTATTTGAGCATATAAAAGATAAAATTCAGATTATTTATTCCACGCATTCCCCACACCTGATCGATTCTAAGAAATTATACAGGCTTCTTGCAGTACAGAGGGCTGTGGAAGAAGATGATACAAGCGAAACAAAAATATTTAGTGCAAAATCGTTTGCTGCAGCCTCTGCAGATACTCTTTCACCAATCTACACACTAATCGGATCGAGACTTTCTGAACAACAATTCATTCGTCAGGAAAATAATATTATACTGGAAAATATTGCTACCTATTATTACATGACTACTATGCAAACCCTGATGAAATTTGATAAAGATATATTCTTTCTGCCGGCAGCAAGCGTATCAAATGTTGAAACCCTTGTGAATTTACTGTTGGGGTGGGGCCTTGATTTTATTGTTTTAACAGGAGGGAATAAAGAAGGACTTAAAACGAATGCGGAACTCAAGAAAAACCTGTTCAGGAACGATGAAAATCTGGCACGAAAGAATTTGATAAATCTGGGAAAATTTTCCAGCATTGAGGATTTGTTTTCTACATTGGATTTTAAAAAATATATTCTTCATAAAAGAATCGGAATCCCTGAATCAAATTCGGAATTTTTAAAAGAGAATAAACTTTCCCGAACGATCCTGGCATCTAATTTCATGAATGAAGTTCAGGATAAGAGGTTGAATTTTAATTCTTTTGATGGGGAGACCAGAGAAAATTTTGAATGGTTGTTCCGGCGCCTTGAAATGGTAATAAAATAATAGACTTAGGTGTTTAGAGCGAACAAATTCAATAATTAAATATAGCTATGTAAATTGGTGTGATTGTTTTATAGTTTCCGTCAGCTGACGGATTGATAGTTGCGGTAAGAAAATAATTTTCAGAAACTTTAACATTTTTTATTTAACATTCGACATTTATTATTTAAAATACAGGGCTAATCTTAAATACCTTACTCAAAAGGATGGTAGCAAACAATCCAATTCTTTCAGCCCCTATAATTCCTGTTTGCTTTGAAAACATTATTATAACTCAGAGGTTCTTGTCAGCCACTGCAAGCATCTCATCCGATGAATGTTTTTATGTTAAAACTGCCTTTTGTTTTTTTACTTTTTTCCTGTTTTCCGCAAGTTTCAATAAAATCCTTGTATCTCTTTGATAATCAATAAATGCTTTCAAATTTGGGTGCTGCATTGACGAAAACAGGAGTATTAGGGTTGTGAGAAAGTTCAGAATCCTTAAATTTGGCTTCAGTATTTTATATTTCTTTGGGCCTTACTATTATTTAATTTAATGGAACGTACATTCAAGGTTAATTTTACTATTAGCTCATACCAGATCTACCCAAACAGAAAACTTACTCTGACTTCACTTCTTGGTTTTTTACAGGAAGCAGCAGGTTTACATGCAATCAGGCTAAATAGGGGACTAAAGGATCTTGAAAAAGATAATCTTACCTGGGTGTTATCAAGAATGTTTTTGAAAGTTGATAAATGGCCGGAACTGGGAGAAACTGTAATTATTGAAACATGGCCTAAAGGATTTGACAGGTTATTTGCCATACGTGATTTCTTCATTAACAGTATACAGGGTGATGTTTTGGGCAGGGCAAGCTCATATTGGCTGTTAATTGACAGGGATACAAAACGACCCAAACCTATGCAAAACATCACTGATGATTTGCTCAATCCCGATTTGTCAGCAATTAACCATAAACTTCAAAAAATTACCCCCCCTGAAAAGGCAGATTATCACAGTCAGAAGAAAGTTGAATATTCTGATATTGACTTGAATGGTCATGTAAATAATATTCGTTATTCTGAGTGGATAATAAATACAATTCCTGCTGAAATTCTGCAGACAAGAAAAATAAAGTTTTTTGAAATCAACTATTTGTCAGAAGTTAAATTAGGCGAATCAGTTCAAATTGAGTTAGGTGATCATTTGGATAAGGAAAATCTCATATCAGGTAGGATATTACATAAAGATAATGAAGCTTGCCGAATTAGATTGAAATTTAAATCAGTGAGACTATGATTTTAAAAGT
>JAUWMO010000330.1 GCA_030613125.1 Bacteroidota bacterium
AAGGCCAATAACCGCAGGGTTGAGTTTGTTAAGTTATGAAATTAGTTTCTGTTTTAAAAATTAACATTAATATTAGGAGATAATACAACTACGTAGTTGTGGTTTTTACATGTTCGATTTGCAGGATATTTCTGGTGTTAAGGGTAATCTTAAACCGATCATCTATTCTGTAACCTACGATCCAAACAATTCTACTATCGGATTCCAGTATCCATGCCGATTCCTTTTCAGGGATAGAGAATTTATTGTTTATAAAAAAATCACTTACTTTTTTTTTGTTTTTCATTCCTAAAGGTTGGAATTGATCACCACTTTTCCAACGTCTCAGGATAAGAGGAAATTTCAGTAGATCCAGATCCAGAGATGCAATTAGTTTTGATTCAGAAAATTTATATTCCGGAGTGATCTTTATCTTTTTAAGTACAAGATGTATTGGATGTTTTACTTCCGTACTATCCTTATCTATATAAATATTTGATTCTGGTATCTCAGTATTTAAAGTAATGATTAAATGAGCCCTATCCCTGATAAGGCGGTGTGTTATAGAAAAAAATTGTTTGCCCGGGGTTGTACTGAGAGATGCAATAATATCAGGAATTATCTGATGTGGAAACCTGAAAGGCCTGAGAAATTCATACAGGTAAGTGCCTATATGATCCAGTTTCTTTAGTTTATCAATGTCAATCAGGGTTTTCCCTTCTTTAATCCGGACCAACTCAGATCTTTTTTTATCAATTACCTCAGCAAATATCTTTCTTACATCTTCAAGATGCAGGATGGTTTGAGAAATATTAGTTTTAAAAGCGGGGTTCAGTTTCTCCAGCTCGGGAATGACCTGGTGCCTGATCCGGTTTCTGGCATATTTAACAGATTCGTTACTTGAGTCTTCCCTGTATTTTATTTTGTTAATTTTCTGGTACTCATTAATCATTGATCTTGAAGCAAATAATAAGGGCCTGATTATCTTTCCCTGTTTGACTTTCATGCCAGAAAGACCACGGATACCGGTTCCCCGGATTAAATTAATAAGCAGGGTTTCAATCAAATCGTCTTTATTATGGGCCAGGGCAATATAGTCATACTTATTTTCATTCCTGATCTTTTCAAACCAGCCATACCGCAATTCCCTGGCAGCCATCTGTACTGATATCTTTTTCTTTTTTGCATAGGCCTCTGTATCAAAGTTTTTTGAAAAAAAAGGTGATTTTAAAGTGTTGGCAGACTTTTTTACAAATTTTTCATCCTGGTCTGATTCTAAGCCTCTGAGCTGAAAATTACAGTGGACAAAACCAAAGTGGAAACCAGCTTCAGAGAAAAGGTGGGCCATAACCATTGAATCAATCCCGCCGCTGATTGCCAGAAGTATTTTATCTGACTGCTGGAATAACCTTTGATTATGAATGTTATGTAAGAATTCTTCAAACATTAGCAGGACTGAATTGTTAATTGATTATGGTCTCCTGAAATTACAAAATAAAGTCAATTCAAAGAAAAAAGGTTGTTCTCCCAATTGACAAGGGGATCGAACAACCTCATAAAAATGGGATATAAAAAAATATTATTTTTTACCGAGATATTCTGCAACACCTTCCTGCGTAGCCTGAAGGGCATCATCTCCGGGGTGCCAGTCAGCCGGGCAAACTTCACCATGCTTTTCAAAGTATTGAAGAGCATCCACCATACGAAGAGTTTCATCCACGCTTCTTCCTAAGGGCATATCGTTGACTACCTGATGTCGAACAAGACCTTCCTTATCAATCAGGAACAGTCCTCTGTAAGCCATGGGAGTTCCTTCAAAGCTAATTTCTCCATCCTCAGCATACTCATATTCACCTGCCAGTACATCGTAGTTTTCAGCAATGGTCTTGGCCTGGTCTGCAATCAGAGGATATTTAACACCTTTTATACCACCGTCTTTAAGTTCAGTTTGTAACCATTTCCAGTGACTGAATTGTGAGTCAACCGAACAACCTACAACTGCAACATTTCTTTTTTCAAATTCGTTCATTTTTTTTTCGAATGCCAGAATCTCTGTGGGGCAAACAAAAGTAAAATCAGCCGGATAAAAGAAGAATATCACATATTTTTTTCCAATATACTGATCTAATGAAAAACCCTCAACCATCTCACCTCCATTCACAACAGCGGGAGCCTTAAAAGAGGGAGCTTTTTTTCCTACTAATACTGCCATAATTAACAAATATTAAATGATTTAAATTTAGATTTTGATGACCCCAAAAATAGTCAAATTATTTGAATTCAATGAGCTCTGGTCTGTAAACATTAAAACGGGCAGGACGGTAATATTTTTCTCCTGATATTTCAAATAATGGTGCTGAATAATCAGTCGGCAACAGAGGATAAAATCCAAACCGGATCTGTATTGTTTTAAATGAGAGGCTCTCGTTCCTGATCCTTATACCTAAACCCAAACATGAATATAAATCTCTTGTGAAAATTGCATCAGTTGAGGCTCCAATAAAGCCAAGGTCAGCAAATCCGTAAAAAACAAACCGGAATCCATATAAATAAAAAGGTGAAAATGCCACTGTTTCCAAACCCAGGGTTAATCTCTGTGTCCCTCTTAAACTGTCACTTCTAAGACCACGTATCCCGTCTCTATCTCCAATTGATAAGAATTCATCAGAAAATCTCCTAATGCCTGTAGTATAATTAAAATTTATAAATTGACGTAACTGAAAGCGCCGGAGAGGAATAAGTTGGCTGAAATAACTCCCTTGTATTTGGAAAATGCCCCTGTTGAAAGTGTTTTCATCGAAAAATCCACCAATACCGGTTTTCAGATACAGGTAACCATGTTTAGGAAGTATATTCCCATATGATATTTCAAGACCGGAATAAAAAGCGTTAAAAAATTCGTTATTCTCAATTCCTCCGGTATATTCAATTAGAAATCCATATGGAATATCTTCTGTCCGGCCAAAATTATAGATCTGATACATTTTATAGAAGTTTTCCCTGGAAATTGCAATGCTTCCCAGGAATAGCCTGAATCGTTGCAGACGATGATATTCATGTTCTTCTATTTCAGGTCTTTCATATATATTATTGTTCATGAACCTTGCAGAGATAATGATACGATCTCTTTTCCCTGATATAATAAATGATCTTCCAAGCCAGTAATCCTGATAATTATATCTTAGAGGATAATTTGAAAGTGAGGTGTCAAAATTTTCAATGGTATAAGTGATTTCATTTGTCAATCCATAAGTATATTTGGTTTCGTTAGTCAGTAATTCGTGATTTGCTGATAAACCAAACGATTTTGTATCAAAAGCATCTTTATAACTTATCCTGCCTTTGATAAAGGATCCGAAAATATTTTCGGAAGAATATAGCCACATATATCCCCATGGCCGGCTATGATTGAAATCATAAAAAATATTTGCCTGCAAATTATGTCCAATCCCCACAAAGTTTGAATTGTAGATTTCAAAAACTCCGGATTCAAGGCCAGAGGAACTGAATCCAAAACCCAGGGAGTATTGGTCTTTTGTAATAATAAGCAGATCAACCTCGTTTTCAGAAACTGGAATAACAGTAATCCGTGCATCTTCTATATAAGGAAGGTTTCTGAGTATTCTTTCATTATCAGAGATCTTATATGGGTCAAATTCATCACCCTGGTCTATTAACAGGTTGTTTAGAATGATCTTGTCCCTTGTCTTATAGTGAGTAGAATTTAAGAATTTTTCAAGGGAAGTTTCTTCCCGGTAAACTGTATCATAAATTCCCGGACCAAACACTTCCAGTTTAGCCAGCCTGATTTTCCTTATTATCTTTCCGGAAAACTTAAGAAAAGGATCTTCACTGCGGATCGACTTTTTCTTTTTTTCACTTGTTTCTAAATTTTGG
>JAUWMO010000248.1 GCA_030613125.1 Bacteroidota bacterium
TAATAGCTAAATTCTCTGGTACCTGTTACCTCACAAAGTATATTATTTTTTTAATGGTGTTCGGTGAGCCCTCATCCTTGGGAACATGGAATCTTTATACATGCTCTTTTGTTCTTGTACCTCTAAATTAAACCAACTTAAGGATGAGGGGTTCATATTTATAAATTATTTTTAATTCAGGTTATAAATTATAACCCTCAAAAATGAGGCCACAGTCATTTCAATCCTCATGATTTAAATTAAAAGAATCGGTAATTAATTACCTTTGCAGGGCATTATAAGCAGGAGAGATGCCGGACCAACCTACGCCATAAAAGCTTCGGTTGGCGCAGGTGGTTTCCCAAAAGGATTCCTTCGGGAGAAAACCGTTGTGCGCCTACGCGTACCGGGGGTTCTGCCAAAGGCATCCCTTATAGAAGGTTACAAGTATTTAAAAAAGAATGGAATAATTTAATGGAGAGATGCCGGAGTGGTTTAACGGGGCGGTCTCGAAAACCGTTGTGCGCTTACGCGTACCGGGGGTTCGAATCCCCCTCTCTCCGCAAAGCCCAAACAACCCTCGTGAAAGCGAGGGTTGTTCTTTTTTTTGATAGACCGAAGAGAGCTTGCTCGCTGAAGGTCTGAGAGAAAAAGAACATAACTCCGAATGGAGTTGTTTGGGCTTTGCAGGGCCTCCCAAATGGGATCACGACCACGACGAAGGAGTGGGAGTAATCCCTTAACTTACATTCATACAATCGTTTGAGTCGGGACACGATCTGCTAAAATGGGGAACTCAGGGATTTGTGAGTCAACCCCTGAGTGAGGCAGTCAACCCCTGAGTGAGTGAGAGGCAGTTCACTCACCGGGTGACTTCGAGTTACCCGGTAAGTGAAGCTTGAATTCTTTGGCTCTCTTAAAGTTTACTAAATTATCACTTTGCCCTTTTTTATATGCAAGGTATGACGAAAATTGCCAATCTTCAGGTGATACAACTATGCCATGATTTACAGGATTCATATGTATATAATTAAAGCAAACCTGAGGATATTGTAAATCAGGATTCTGTATATTTATATATGTGGCTCCGTTTTTAGTGTACCAGGCAGGTGTTAGTTCTTCTGTTTTGTTTAGGCATAATGCTTTTGTTTCCTGCCTGAACAATGAACCTGTGCGGTCTTGCTCTTTATTAACGGCGCGGGTATATGATCGGAGCATTATCCCTATGGAATCATTAATACGGCGGATTTTAAGGTGGGAACTCAGGAGTTCACTGCGAGTCAACCCCTGAGTGAGAGGCAGTTCAACATCTTTTACATAAATCATCAAATGAAAATGGTTAGGTAAAAGGCACCATGCCAGAATATCTGCATAAGGAAGAATATACTGCTTGATCTTTTCAATAAAATACCTGTAGTTACGATCATTGAAAAAGATCAAATCCCGATTATTCCCCTGGTTGAAAACATGATAGAGCCGGTGTTTTTTGAAATACATAGTATTCGGTTTAAGTTTCCCTGCAGGATCAAAAACAACAGATATATTTAGATTAAACAAGTTACAAATTTTTTCTTACTCATCAGGTGACTTCGAATCACCTGTTGAGTTCCAACCCTGTTTTCAAATCCTTCATTTTTCATTATCTTGTTACCTCCTTTTTTCCTGATTATGAATAACCAAAATTTCAGTCTGGATAGATCTTCTAAAGTTAGTATTTTGGTTTTGCTGAGTATAACTCTACTTTCATTTCACACTGTTTCTGTTTATTCTGAACCCCTTATCATTAAGAAAATTGAAACCAATATCGAATTTGATGGTCTGCCATTTGAAAAGGTGTGGGAAGAGATAGATCCCTTACCGGTTGTTATGTTCATGCCTGTTTTCGGTGCAGAACCTTCAGAAAAAACTGAAATACGCCTTTGTTATAATAATCAGTACCTGTACGTTTCAGGGAGGTTGTATGATAATGATCCCTCTTTGATCAGTAACAAGTCAAAAAAAAGGGATTCATTTGGTGGCAATAGCGATATGTTCGGCCTCCTCCTTGATAGTTTTAACGACAAGGAAAATGGACTGGTCTTTTCGACAGCACCTTCAGGGCTGAGAACCGATTACACAATTTTTAACGATGCCAACGCAAGTTCTGACCATATGCCATTCAATATGAGTTGGAATACCTTCTGGGATGTAAAGACTATAGTAAATGAAGAAGGCTGGTTTGCTGAGATCAGGATTCCCTTATCAAGTCTCCGGTTTCAGGATACAGACGGTGAAATAATTATGGGACTAATTGTTTTTCGTTTCATCCCTCATAAGAATGAATTTGTAATGTTTCCACCGATTGATCCTAAATACGGGGGATGGGCTTTTTTTAAACCATCAAAAGCACAGGAGGTTGTATTTAAGGATATCAAACCAAAAAAACCGGTTTACATTACTCCCTATGCACTGGCCGGATGGCAGCAAAGTTTTGAACTGAATGATTCTGAAACTGAATACCTACAGGAAAGCAAGCCAAAATTTAAAATTGGTGGTGATCTTAAATACGGCATTACTTCCAATCTTACTTTAGATGCTACTGTAAATACAGATTTTGCACAGGTAGAGGCGGATGACCAACAGGTCAATCTTACCCGATTTTCATTGTTCTACCCCGAAAAAAGACAGTTTTTTCAGGAACGTTCGAGCGTGTTTGACTTCAATTTCGGAGGACCTAATAATCTTTTTTATAGCAGGAGGATTGGTCTTCATGAAGGTCAGGAAGTTCAAATTTATGGCGGTGCACGACTTGTAGGTCGAATAGGCGGCTGGGATATAGGATTTCTGAATATGCAAACAGCAAAATTAATGGGGAAATCAGAGTTGGATTCTGATATTGATTCCCTGTTATTACCATCTGAAAACTTCGGAGCCATCAGGATACGTAAACAGGTATTTAATGAAAACAGCTACATCGGGGGGATGGTAACTTCCAGGCTGGGTGTTGATGGCTCCTATAATGTAGCTTATGGCCTCGATGGAATCATCCGATTATTTGGCGATGACTACCTGGACCTTAAATGGGCACAAACTTTTGAAACAGGGGCCATAAACAATCCATTCTCCCTTGCTTCTGCAAGAATCAGAATAGAATGGGAAAAAAGAAGGGACAAAGGATTTGCTTACAGTTTATCTTACTCCAGGTCAGGTGAAGATTTTAATCCTGGTATTGGATTTGAAATGAGGGACAATTATTGGAGGTTTGGAAACAGTATTCAGTGGGGCTGGCTACCTGGTGAGGAATCTAAGTTATACAATCACAGGGTTTACGTGAGAGGATCTTATAATTCCAGCATTGAAAATGGAACTGTTGAGTCTGCAGAATTAGGTCCGGGCTGGGCTTTTCAGACCAAATCCTTCTTTCAGGGTGACTTTCGTATCATTTATACGGTTGAAGATGTTGATGAGGCATTCGAATTTTCTGATAATGCAGGTATTCCAGTTGGAAAATACAACTTCTGGACGACTCAGTCAATGCTTTTCACTCCCATGACTCGGCCGGTTTATATGATATTAATGGTTGATGCCGGACAATTCTATGATGGCACAAGGTTTTCGGGAGAACTGAGGCCAACCTGGAATCTTTCATCAAGTTTCAATCTAAGTGCGGAATATCAGTATAATTTATTGAATTTCCCCGATCGTAATGAGAAATTTATAGCGCATATAGGAAGATTTAAAATTCTGTTCATGCTTAGCACAAAGTTTACTGCAAGTGCATTTATTCAATATAACAGTGCAGTGAATGCCATGGCCACGAATATCAGGTTCAGATATAATCCACGCGAAGGTAATGATCTGTATATTGTTTATAATGAGGGCAGAAATACAAATCTCGACAGGGAAATACCTAGACTTCCGGGTATCTCAAGCCGGACAATTATGGTTAAATACACTTACACATTCCGACTGTGAAACCAAAAAAAGACCTGAGTCTCGCAATGAGACACCCAAAAAAAGCAATAATAAGTTCTAAACATTTTGATTTGTACGGAATACTGGAGTCAAAGGGTCAAAAAATCCAAGGGTTTAAGAGTTGAAGGGTTGAAATGAAGACAAGTAAATAATGGCAAATGTCAGGTGTCAAATGTATTATGTGGAGCATAAATTTATTGATGTAAAGTTATGAAAAAGGAAATGACAGAACGATTTTTAGAGTTTGCAGCTATAATAGTTAAAATTGGAAAGAAGCTTAATAAAACTTTTGACATAAAAACCCTGTAGAACCGGAATTCAGTATAAAGGAACTGGGAAACTGGGTGAGAGGGAAAGTATTTTCACTCTTCGACTTTTAGACCTCTTCGACTTTTCCACTTTTTGACACTTCTTATTCCAGTTCTACTTTCACTCTGATCAGGCCACGGAAATCACCTTCAATATAATTTCTGGCCTTATCATCAGGATATTTCTCATCAATTATCATTCTGATAGTCAGCCCCCTTCAAGCTAATTCTACAGGACTTCCTCCATGATTCTAAGTTTTCTTTTAACTCCTCAACTTTTTCAGGATGATCCATGGCAATATCATAGTTCTCCCCTTTGTCCGTAAAAAGATCATACAATTCAAAACTTTCACCTTTGTCATTGCTGTAGATCTTATACCGGTCGTTCATAAAGGAAACCTGCTTTCCAGATTCAAAGCCAATGGGTGATTCCCGGGTTGTTCTGTTTTTGAAGATCACAGGAAGTAAACTTATTCCGTCAATGGGTCTCTGATCTGGAAAATCCAGATTTAAAACCTCCAGGATAGTTGGTAAATAATCCAGGGTGCTGGCGGGAACCTCTGTATCCTCCCCGGCATTTACAAAGGATGGCCACTCAAGAATTCCAGGGACTCTCACCCCTCCTTCGTACAGGGATCGTTTTCTTCCTTTGAATGGCCCGGCAGAACCTGGTCTGTTCTCGTTTTGAACCGGACCCTCCGGTCCGTTATCACTGGTAAACCAAACCATGGTATTTTCCCCAACACCAAACTCTTTCAGAGAAGCTCTTAATCGTCCCATCTGTTTATCCATGGCTGTGATACAACCATAATAGTTCTGCTCCTCATCATTAAATTCATAATAAAGTAATTTGGTGACACTATCAGCAAGTACAGGCAAGTGGGGTGTATGAAACCAGATCACCATAAAAAATGGCTGGTTTTGTTCAACGGATTCTTTTATAAAGGGTATGGCCCTGTCCATGATGATCCGGGAATCATCGCCGTTCAGATTTTCTGTAACGATGTCCCCCTTTTTATTCCAATAGTAGGTCCCGAATTCTTTATTGGGATCTGTATTCCCCTGCC
>JAUWMO010000040.1 GCA_030613125.1 Bacteroidota bacterium
CGTTGAGTATGATGTAGTACCTGTAAGTGGAGGAGGATGCCTGGGAGATATGGCAACAATAACACTGACAATTGATCCGGAACCGGTATTAGATCCGAACCTTGATGCGACAGTATGTAGTGATCTTCCATCAGGTATCACATTGAACACAAATGGTATATCAGTAGCAGCAGCAAACTACAACATAATCAATATCCGTGTAGCCGGCGGATTGGTAGCAGGTGGTGGAAATGCTGTACCGGGTAATGGCCAGCCGGCCAATGCAATTGCTGCAGATGTATTTACAAATACAACATCAGGCTCATTAACAGTGGAATACGATATAGTACCTGTAAGCGCAGGAGGTTGCTTAGGTGATCAGGTTACGGTAACTCTGACTGTCGATCCGGAGCCGGTTCTCGATCCAAACCTCGATGCAACAGTTTGCAGTGATCTTCCATCAGGTATTACTTTGAATACAGATGGGATATCAATACCCGCAGCGAATTACAATATTATAGATATTAGAGTAGCAGCAGGATTAATACCAGCAGGAGGCAATGCCGGAGTTGGTAATGGTCAGCCGGCAAATGTAATTGCAGGTGATATTTTCACCAATCCAACTGCCGGATCATTAACTGTTGAATATGATATTGTACCGGTTAGTGGCGCAGGATGTTTGGGAGACCAGGTAACGATAACCCTGTTTGTAAATCCTGAACCTGTACTTGATCCGAATCTTGATAATACGGTTTGCAGTGATCAGCCGTCAGGCATTACTTTGAATACTGATGGTATATCAATTGCTGCTTTAAGTTATAATATTTTAGATATCCGGGTGTCAGCAGGTCTGGCGGCTGCCGGTGGTAATGCCATTGTAGGTAATGGTCAGCCAGCGAATGCCATTGTGGGAGACATCTTTACTAATCCAACAGTTGGTCCGTTAACAGTGGAATATGATATTGTTCCAGTTGAGGCAGGTGGTTGTTTGGGTGATATGGTAACTGTAGCGCTGACTGTAGATCCGGGACCTGTACTTGATCCAAACCTCGATGCAACAGTATGCAGCGATCAGCCATCAGGAATTACATTGGATACAGACGGTACTTCTGTTGCTGCTGCAAATTATAACATTCTTGATATCCGGGTTGATGGTAGTTTGGTTGCCGCCGGAGGCAATGCAGTTGTTGGCAACGGTCAATCTGCAAATGCCATAAGTGGAGATATCTTTACAAATACAACTGCAGGTTCATTAACTGTTGAGTACGATATTGTTCCGGTAAGTGCAATTGGATGTGAGGGAAATATGGAAACAATCGTATTAACAGTAAATCCTGAGCCTGTATTAGATCCAAATCTTGATGCAACAGTATGCAGTGATCTTCCATCAGGTATTACTTTAAATACAAATGGCACATCAGTTGCAGCTGCGACATATAATGTAAATGATATTCGGATAGCAGCAGGATTATCAGCCAGTGGTGGAAATGCTTCTACTGGCAATGGTCAACCTGCAAATGCAATCGCAGGAGATATATTTACCAATACAACAGCAGGATCATTAACTGTTGAGTATGATATAGTACCGGTAAGTGCGGCCGGATGTGAGGGTGCTGAGGTAACTATAATACTGACAGTTGACCCTGAACCTGTTCTTGATCCAAACCTGAATTCTACAGTATGTAGTGATCAGGCTTCAGGTATTACACTTGCAACAAATGGTACCTCAATACCTGCCGATCATTATAACATTACAGATATCAGGGTTGCATTTGGCTTACAGGCAGCCGGGGGCAATGCGGTTGTTGGAAATAACCAGCCGGCCAATGCAATTGTTGGTGATATATTCACAAATACTGGTTCAAATGTTCTTACGGTTCAATATGATATAGTACCTGTGAGTGCTGTGGGCTGTGAAGGAGATATGGTTACTGTTATCCTTACAGTTAACCCGGAACCCGTTCTGGCACCAAATCTAAGCACAAGTGTATGCAGTGATCTGCCAACAGGAGTAACACTCACTACTGATGGAGTGTCTGTTGCCGCGGCTACATATAATATCCTTGATATAAGACAGGATCCAGGTCTTCTAGCCGGAGGAGGAAATTCTTCAGCCGGTAATGGACAACCTGCAAATGTTATAGCAAATGATGTGTTTACGAACTCAACAAATGGTTTATTGGATGTTGAATATGATATTGTACCTGTAAGTGCATCAGGATGTGAGGGAGATATGGTGACAGTAGTAATAACCATAGAACCAGAACCTGTCCTTGATCCAAATCTGGATAATACAGTATGTAGTGATCAGTCTGCAGGTATTACTTTTGCCACAGATGGGATATCAGTACCCGCAAGCCATTACAATATTGTTGATATCCGTATAGATGCCGGTTTAACAGCCGAAGTTACAAATGCAACAATAGGAAATGGCAAACCTTCAGGAGCGATATTTAATGACAGGTTTAATAATGTCACTGTAAATTCTTTAACAGTTGAATATGATGTTATTCCTGTCAGTGCCGGAGGATGTGAAGGTGATCTTGTAACAATAACCTTAACATTTGATCCGGAACCTGTATTGGATCCTAACCTTGATAACACAGTATGCAGCGATCTGCCTTCAGGTATAACCTTAAATACAAATGGTACTTCTGTTGGTGCTGCAAGTTATAACATTGTTGCTATACGGAAGGCATTTAACCTGATTGCAGGAGGTGGGAATGCATCAACCGGTAATGGTCAACCGGCCAATGCCATAGTAAGTGACGTATTTACGAATAACACTGCCAGTCCTTTAACAGTTGAATATGATATAGTTCCTGTAAGTGCAATTGGTTGTGTGGGAGATCAGGTAACAGTTATCTTAACTATAGATCCTGAACCTGTTCTTGATCCGGGCCTAAACAGGTCAACATGCAGCGACCAACCTTCAGGTATACTTCTAAACACGAATGGTACTTCGGTTGGCGCCGTAACTTATAATATTATTGATATTCGCGAAGATGCAGGTTTAGTTGCAGCCGGTGGTAATGCCACAATTGGAAATGGCCAGCCGGCAAATGTTATTATCGGGGATATCTTTACGAATACTACTTCAGGATCATTGAATGTTGAGTATGATATAGTTCCTGTAAGTGCAACAGGCTGTGTTGGAGATCAGGTAACAGTTACACTTTCAGTGGATCCTGAACCTGTGCTTGATCCAAATCTGGATGCTGCAACATGTAGTGATGCAGCAAGTGGAATTATCCTGGATGTTGCTGCAGGCTCAGTTAGTGCAGTTGCCTATGATATTGCACTGAATTTTAAGGATGCTGGTTTAACAGGTACTCCAACAACCGGAGCTTCACTTCCAACCAATGCCATTGCATCAGATATGTTTACAAATATAACCGGAGGGCCTTTGACAGTTATCTATGATGTGACGCCAATAAGTGCTGATGGTTGTAGAGGCGATGTACAACAGGTAACTCTGACCGTTAATCCGGAACCCATTCTGGCTTCAAATCTTAATGCAACCACTTGTAGTGATGTTGCAGGTAGTATTGTCTTTGATGTTGCTGCAGGCTCAGTAGCAGCAGCCAGTTATAACCTGGTGAGTATTGATGTTTCGGCTGGGTTGACTCCGGGAGCAAATAATGCAATGCCTGGAAACGGAGTGGCTGCAGATACTATTTCTGGTGATGTCTTTACAAATCTTACTGGAGGACCTTTACTTGTTATTTATGAAGTTGTTCCTGTAAGTACTGATGGTTGTGAAGGAGATTTGAAACAGATTATGCTGACTGTATATCCTGAACCAATACTAAATGCCGGCTTGGATGCTACAACC
Organism: Bacteroidota bacterium; assembly: GCA_030613125.1. Lineage (GTDB taxonomy): Bacteria > Bacteroidota > Bacteroidia > Bacteroidales > VadinHA17 > JAUWMO01. The sequence continues at coordinate 3,815 of JAUWMO010000040.1, forward strand.
TGTAGTGATGTAGCCGGAGGAATTAATTTGTCAGTTGCAGCAGGTTCTGTTGCAGCAGCTAATTACAATATTACTGCTATCAATGTCGACCCGGGTCTGACATCCGATCCTGGGAATGCAGTTACAGGTAATGGCCTGTCATCATCTGCTATTGCAGGTGATATATTCACCAACCTGACTTCAGGTGCTCTTACCGTTGTTTATGATGTAGTTCCGGTAAGTGCGGCAGGTTGTGAAGGGGAAATGGTACAAATAACTCTGACTGTTAATCCTGAACCGGTCCTTGAACCTAATCTGGATGCAACAGTGTGCAGTGATCTGCCAACTGGTATAATTCTCGATGTCACTGGCGGATCAGTGGGAGCACTGAATTATAATCTTGTTAATATAAACGTATCTGCAGGGTTGGTTGGTCAGGCTGGAAATGCAACAGTTGGGATAGGGAAGGCAGCTACTGTAATTTCAAACGATGTGTTTACTAATACTACAGCAAATCCGCTGACTGTTGTTTACGGTATTGTTCCCGTCAGTGCAGATGGATGTTTGGGTGACCTGGTTCAGGTAACTCTGACTGTTGATCCTGAACCTGTGCTTGATCCAAATCTGAATGCAACAATCTGCAGCGATGTAATTTCAGGAATTGTCCTGGATGTTACTGCAAGTTCAGTGGCAGCTGACCATTTTGATATTACTGCAATAACTGTTGATCCGGGTCTGATTGCGGGTGCAGGAAATGCATCTGCCGGACCGGGACAAAATACGAATGCAATAGCTGGCGATATTTTTACAAATAATACAGCAGGGCCACTAACTGTTGTATATGATATTACTCCTGTAAGCGCAGCAGGGTGTGAGGGGGATTTGGTTCAGATTACTCTTACTGTAAATCCGGAACCTATCCTTGCTCCAGGTCTTGATGCAACAATTTGCAGTGGAAATAATACTGGAATAATATTTAGTGTTGCTGGAGGAAGTGTAATAGCTACATCATATAATATTATAGCTATCAATTCTGCACCGGGTTTAGTTGCTGATCCGGGGAATGCAATTATTGCAGATGGTTTAATGGCCAATGCAATTGCAACTGATAAATTTACTAATACAACAAACGGAACATTAACTGTAGTATATGATGTTGCACCTGTAAGTAATGCTGGTTGTGTAGGGGACACAGTGCAGATTACTTTGACTGTAGATCCAGAGCCTGTGCTTGATCCAAATCTTGATACACCGGTATGCAGTGGGCTTCCGGTAGGTGTGACACTGATAACAACCCCGGGAAGTATTTCTGCTGCAAGTTATACGATCTATTCAATAAATGTTGCCGCAGGACTGATCCCGGATGCAGCAAATGCAGGCCCTGGAGCAGGGCAAGCAGACAATGCCATTGCCTCAGATATCTTTACAAATTATACTGCAACACCTCTTGATGTTGTTTATACGGTTGTTCCGGTAAGCACTGTTGGATGTGAGGGACAAGCTGTTCAGATTACAATTACTGTTAATCCGGAACCAGTATTAAGTGCAGGCTTGAACACAACGGTTTGCAGCGATGATATTACTGGTATTATTATGGATGTATCTGCAACAAGTGTACCAGCTGCTTCCTACAATATTATTAATATTATGGTAGACCCAGGACTGATTGCCGATCCTGGCAATGCAGTTGTTGGGAACGGATTGAGCCCGATTGCGATTCAGAATGATAAATTTACAAATATTCAGGCATTCCCGTTAACTGTAGTATATGATGTTGTACCGGTAAGTATAGATGGTTGTGAAGGTGATATGAAACAAATTATTGTAACAGTACAGCCTAAGCCAATACTAACACCTGGTTTGACTGAGACATTATGTAGTGGAATACCTGCAAATCTTGCACTGAGTGTTACAAATGGCGTTTCCGGTGTGACCTACAATTGGGATGTTCCTGTGATGACAGGTGGTATGACAGGTGGAACTGCAGGTCCTGCAGGATTTATTAATGATATCTTTACCAACAATACAGGAAGTACACAAACTGCTACATATTATGTGGTACCTGTAAGCGGTATAGGTTGCAAAGGAGATACAGGCATTGTTATTATCACTGTAAATCCTAATCCTTCTGCCGATATAAATGGTGGTGCCGATCCGCTCTTTGTTTGTGGTGGAGATGATCTTATCCTTGATGGTAACCCCAGTGGTGGTTCAGGCAATTATGTATCGCACATGTGGTCTGGCCAGGTGGGTTCTCTGGATAATATTACAATCCAGACACCTACTTTCAATAGCCCATTTACAGGATCATATGCTCTGACATATACTGTTACTGATGACAACGGGTGTACAGGAAGCGACAATGTTACAATTAATGTGGATTCTCCGAGGGCCTTGTTCAGCATGGACCAGAACACAGGTTGTAATTCATTCACGGTGAACTTCACAAATAATTCTGCAGGCGCTGTTAATTACACCTGGGACTTTGGAGATGGTTCACCTCAGGAAAATACAGTCAATCCAACACATACCTTTGATAACCTGACAACTGTTATCCAGTACTTTAATGTAAAACTTTTAGTCGAGTCAGTAAATAGTTGTTTTGACAGTATTACACAGGTTGTTACTGTATATCCTGCTATTGAAGCTTCATTTACAATTACACCTGATACAATATGCCATGGAGATGCTCCTGTAATGTTAGCTGCTTTACCTGGTGGCTCTGCATATTATTGGGACTTTGGCGATGGTAATGAAGGATATGCAGGAAATATTACAACACATAGCTTTACAAACACTTCAACAAATATTATTACGAGGACGGTAACTCTGACAACTGAATCCTTTTATAGTTGTACTGATGTAGCTACTCAGGAAATCGTGATCTATCCATCACCAGTACCGGAATTCACACCGGTTCCGGCAACACAGACCTGGCCCAATAACCAGGTTCAGTTTACAAATTTGACAAATGCCGGAACATGGAGCTACCTGTGGGACTTTGGTGATGGAAATACTTCAACTGACTATGAGCCTGTACATGATTACGCTGTTCCAGGTACTTATCAGGTTATTCTTGAGGTATCGAATGCAAGATGTTCAAATGCTATAAGTCATTCAGTTGAGATATTGCCAATACCACCTGTAGCTATGTTTGAAGAAGTTCCGCCTGGTTGTAGTCCTTATACAGTTCAATTTAACAATACATCTCAGAATGCTACTTCCTATATCTGGGACTTCGGTGACGGCACAACTTCCGGAGCGGAAAATCCTGAACATACCTTCTATGTTGGAGGTACATATGCTGTGAGATTAACTGCTATAGGACCTGCCGGACAAGATCTGTATCAGCAGTTAGTCACAGTTTACCAATCGCCAACTGCTTTACTGGATGTGGCTCCTGATTTTGTATATGTGAACGATAAGGCAGTCAAGTGTTTCAATCTCTCAATGAATGCTGATTCTTACTTATGGGAGTTTGGTGATGGTGATACTTCAACAATATTTGAACCATATCATGTTTACACGGAGGAAGGTATATATGGTATCACCTTACATGCCTATACTGATGATGGTTGTGAAGATACATTTGAACTATATCCGGCAGTAACGGTAGAGCCTGCAGGAGTACTCAGATATCCAACTGGATTTAAGCCCAGTAAAGACGGACCTACCGGTGGGGCTGTTCCAGGTGATGTCAGCCTGATCAATACTGTATTCTTTCCACCTATTCAACAGCAAATTGATAATTATCATTTGCGGATCTTTAACAGATGGGGAGAATTGCTGTTTGAAAGTTTTGACATAAACATTGGCTGGGATGGTTACTATAAAGAAAAACTTTGTAAGCAGGATGTTTATGTCTGGCAGGTTACAGGTAAGTTCAATAATGGAAGGCCATACCGTCAGGCAGGCGATATTACATTGTTGCATTAAACTATTTAGTTACAAGCAAATGATCTCCGGTTTATTCGGAGATCATTTGTTTCTTATTTCACTTTTCAAATTAATGATCGACAGAATATTAAAAGCACTTGTGTTAAAAAAAACAGAGTTTTCCTAAACCTAGAATAAAAAAAAACGTATTTAGAGTAATAGTGATATTCATATTTAGTTATATTAGTACTTTAAACAGGTATTTAAGCGAAATAATTTTGGGATACAGGCTCGGATTTGGAAGAACAATGCCCCTGAATAAGTATACTATATTATTTGTTCTTATGTTTCTTCCTATATTGTGTTCATATTCACAGGATCCGCGATTTTCTCAGTTTTATGCTAACCCTTTATATCTGGCACCCTCATTTGCCGGTGCAACTGAAGAATACCGTATTGCTGTAAATTACCGCAACCAATGGCCGGCAATACCAAATGCATTCCAAACATATAGTTTTTCTTTTGACCATTTTTTTGCCAATTTCAATTCAGGTGTGGGAATTTTGGTAATGCACGACCGGGCAGGATCAGGTAATTTAAGTAAGACCAATATAGGGATACAATATTCATATAATATAAAAGTGAATAAATATATCTTTATAAGACCCGGACTTCATATGTATTATACTCAGATGGGATTGGATTTTTGGAAGTTGAGGTTTAGTGATGGAATGTCAATTAGTGGTGATACTCCAACTACTGAACAACCTCCCTTTGAAAATGTGAAAGATATTGATGCTGGAGTTTCTATCCTGGGATATACAGATAGAATATGGATTGGTACAACAGTTGATCATTTGTTGAGGCCAAAGGAATCTTTTTATGACGAGATAAGCAGAGTACCAATAAAAGTTTCCGTGTTTGGAGGTCTGCAAATTATAAAAAAAGGACGATTATTGAAACCATTAGAGGAAAGTCTCTCTGTTGCATTTCATTTTGAAGTACAGGATAAATTTACGCAGCTTGACCTTGGACTCTATTGGTTTAAAAGTCCACTGGTTTTCGGATTCTGGTACAGAGGACTTCCAGGAATTCAGGATGGTTTCGACAGGGATGCAATTGTTCTGCTTGTTGGTTACAAAACTAAACAAATACATATTGGTTATAGTTACGATTTTACAATTTCAAGACTGGTTGGTGCAACCGGTGGTTCACATGAGGTGTCCATGGTTTACGAATTTAAATCCAATAAGAAAAAGAAAAGAAAAATTCATGCACTCCCTTGCCCTGAATTTTAATTATAATCACTCATTTCTCTTTCATTTCTTTCCAATATTTGTTTAAGTATATTTATAGCCTGGTACTGATGGTGTGCTTTTTTATTTTAATTTAGTAGCAGAATTCCTTTACGGCGGGTAAGATATATAGGTGAAATAATAAGATTAACAATGTAAAAATTCAAAAAATGTCTTTTTGCTTGAATTTTTATCTTGTATATTTGTCGGCTGACATTTAATGAAAAATTTATCATTTAAGAAATGAAAAAGCTAACAATTATCCTCAATGCTGTTCTTTTTGCAGCAGTAGTAGTGCTTTATGTACTATACTTTGTAAAACCTAAAGCAGCTGAACAAAACAGTTCCAGTTTATCACTCAAAACAAGTGATTCATTGAACTATTCTATCGCATTTGTTGAATTTGATTCTATACTTGCAAATTATGATATGTTTATTGATTTACAGAGAGAACTTTTAGATAAGCAGGGTAAGTCAGAAGCTGAATTAAATTCAAAGTCAAAAGCCTGGGAAAAAGGTGCTGCAGATTATCAGGATAAGGCTAGTAAAGGTTTAATTACCAGGTCAAAAGCTATGGAGATAGAAGGCGAATTATACCAGCAACAACAAAATTTGTTAAAACTCAGAGATGATATGACACTTGAACTTGCAGAAGAAAAGCAGGTTATGGATAGGCAGGTTATGTATAGTATTCTTGAATTCCTTGAGGAATTTAATAAAGAATACAATTATCAATATATATTCAGCAAATCATTTGGTGGCAATCTTATATTTGCAGAATCAGGACTTGATATTACAGATGAAGTTCTTAGTGGTTTGAATAAAAAGTATCATGAAGATACTGAGAAATAATTCAACTTATTTTTGAAAAACAAAGAGTTAGCTGCTGAGTATTTAAGAAAACAGCCATCCTTTTATTCAAGAATAGCTAAACCGCCCGGCAAAGATCTTGGTTACATTGTTGTTATTCCCTGCAATGATGAACCGGGAATTGTTTCAACACTTGAATCTTTATGGCATTGTAAACGCCCTCGATATTTCGTTGAGGTCATCGTTGTAATAAATTCGGCTGAGGGCGCTCCTGATAAAGTAATCCTTCAAAATACAAGAACTTTTGACCAGATCCATTCATGGAAAAAGGATCACACAGATCCTGATTTTCAGTTTTTCTGTATAAGGGATGAAAATCAGCCAATAAAATTTGCTGGCCCGGGACTTTCCCGAAAAACAGGAATGGATGAAGCGGTGTTTCGTTTCATTAATTCAGATGTCAGGGGAGGGATTATATGCTCAATGGATGCTGATTCAATTTGTGATAATAATTACTTTATTGAGATTGAGAACCTGGTCAGCCAATATCCTGGAACCGGCGGTGCATCCATCTATTTTGAACATCCGGTTGAGGGCGACGATTATAATGAAGATGTCTACAAGGCTATTACCCTTTATGAACTTCATATGAGATATTATTTTCAGGCTTTGCTTTCAACTGGCTTTCCTTATGCTCATCATACACTCGGTTCGGCTTTTTTTATTACAACTGACACCTATGTTAAACATGGAGGAATGAACCGAAGGAAAGCAGGAGAGGATTTTTATTTTCTTCAGAAGGTGGTTCCGAATGTTGAATTTCACAACCTTTGTACGACCAGAGTGATACCATCTCCCAGACCATCAGACAGAGTCCCTTTTGGAACCGGGCCCTGGATCAGAAAGTATGTTAATAAGGAGGTTGAAACATTCAAAACTTATAATCTTAATGCTTTCACAGACTTGGGATTCTTGTTTTCGAGCCTTCCGGAAATAACTCACAAAAAAAGAACTGATATTATAACTTATTATCTTACATTGCCTGATACAATCAGGTTTTTTATTTCACAGAAACGTTTTCTTAATAAAATTTGTGAGATTAATAACAATACTTCAACTCCCCATACCTTTAAAAAAAGGTTTTTCAATTGGTTTAATGAGTTTCGGATAATTAAATTTCTCAATTTTGTGCATCAAGATTTTTATCAACGAGTTGATATTACTTTACAGGCAAGAAACTTTTTAATTGAATTTAAAAATCACATTGAGACACCTTCAGATCCATCAGGGTTATTAGCGATTTACAGAAATATTGAAAAGAGTTGAATTAGAATTAGTCTTTATTTCTTTTATTGTCCTTCTCAATGATAACAAAAATATCTTCATTATCTTTTTTCATCAGGTATTGTTCCCTTGCGAATTTTTCAAGGTTTTCATTATCAGTTCGTAGTTCTTTCAGTTTCTGGGCGTCAATCTCAATTTTTTCCAGATAATATTCCTTGTCTTTTTCTAACCGGTTTAAATGCCTGATATCTTTTACTCTGTCAAGCAGATTATTACTGTCGAAAAGAAGGATCCACACAAAAAAGATTAAAGATGTGAGTATAAATTTATTCTTGAACAAAGAAAAAAATCTGGTTCTGATCTCTTTCATGTCATGAAACATTAATAATTTTTCAAAGTTAAGTATAAATATGGAAATATTTTAATAACAAATAATGCTCCAGTAAGAAATACTCCAGTAAGAAATGCTCCTGCAAATTGTATGTTTACTTTTTGCAGGAACAATTTAATTGATTTTATAACTCAGTTACCCTTCTAACGATCTAATCCTCATTAAGGAATGGGTATCTGTAATCTTCCGGTGGCAGGAATGACTCCTTGATAGTTCGGGGGGAGATCCACCGGTATAAATTCATGGCTGATCCAGCCTTATCATTTGTGCCTGATGCACGTGATCCGCCAAAAGGTTGATGTCCGATAACGGCACCAGTTGGCTTGTCATTAATATAGAAATTACCAGCTGCATTTACAAGCCTTTCACTTGCCATTTCAATTGCATTCCTGTCCTGAGCAAAAACGGAACCTGTCAAAGCATAAATTGAAGTTCTGTCGAGGAGATCAAGAGTTTCTTCAAATTTCCCTGCTTTATAGATATAAATAGTGAGTACCGGACCAAACAGTTCTTCTTTCATGGTAATGTGCTCAGGGTCTGTTGTAAGTATTACAGTCGGTTTAATGAAGTATCCTTTTGACTTATCATAATTTCCTCCGAAAATAATCTCCGTCACCTTATCCTTTCTTGCATTATCGATATAAGTTGTTAATTTATCAAATGTTGTTTCATCAATAATGGCATTTACAAAATTGGAGAAATCTTCTACACCTCCCATTTTAATACTTGCAAGTTGTTCTCCCATAATATCTTTGATCTCTGGCCAAAGATTATCAGGTATATATGCACGTGAAGCAGCACTGCATTTTTGTCCTTGATATTCAAATGCTCCACGGGTTAGGGCAGTTGCAACCTGGGCAGCGTTTGCAGTTTTATGAACCATAACAAAATCTTTGCCTCCGGTTTCGCCTACAATTCTTGGATATGTCCTGTATTTATGAATATTTACTCCAATTTCTTTCCATATAGTTTGAAATACTTCAGTAGATCCAGTATAATGAATTCCTGCAAAATCAGGATGTGAAAATATTTCTTTGCCTGCAACGGGTCCTGAAACATAAACCAGGTTAATTACACCGTCAGGCAAGCCAGCTTCGATAAAGATTTCCATCAATAATCTTGCAGAATATACCTGTGTATTCGATGGTTTCCAAACCACTGTATTTCCCATAAGAGCTGGTGCCGTGGGCAGATTTGCAGCAATTGAAGTAAAATTAAATGGAGTAAGCGCGAAAATAAATCCCTCGAGAGGTCTCTGCTCCAACCGGTTCCAGGTGTGCTCAGATGATCTGGGTTGCTGAGCATAGATCTCTGACATGAATTGAACATTATAGCGCCAGAAATCAATGGTTTCGCAAGCAGAATCGATTTCAGCCTGGAACGGAGTTTTCGACTGTGCCAGCATTGTGGCTGCATTCATTTTGTAACGGTATGGTCCGGCCAACAGAGAAGCAGCTTTTAAGAAAATGGCTGCCCTCGCTTTCCATGGCATTTTTGCCCATTTTTCTTTCGCTTTCAAGGCTGCTTCAATGGCCATTCTGACATGGGTGCCATCAGCCTTATGATAATGTCCCAGAGTGTGTTGAAGGTCATGTGGTGGATGAATAGCAACAAGGTTGTCTGTTTTAACCTTTTTACCATCAATATACATGGGAATTTCAATCTGTTTTGAACGAGCCTCTTTGATAGCATCCTTCAGGGCTTTTCTTTCTTCTGTGCCTGGAGCATATGAATAAACAGGTTCGTTCTCAGCTTTAGGCACCTGGAATAAGTTGTCAATCATTGTTTTTTATTTTGAATAAAGTTTAATTAAATAATAAAATGGAATTTCAAAATTAGATACTAGAAAGTCAAAATTATATGAGTTTTTTCAGGATTTTAATAATAAATATAAACAGGTTCAATTTCGTTCATTTAGAAAAAATAATCAGCCGGGTATGCACGCTGGATGGTCTGGCTATATTATGTAAACTACGTATTTAACTACGTAGTAAGATAATTATAAAAGGCATTAAAATAATAAGATAAGATGCTTAGGTCGCATTAATAATGAAACATTATTGAAGTAAATTATGTGCAATTAAACAAGCTATGGCATTTCGTAAGACCTGATTATCTGGGGTTGCTTAATGTATTTACCATTACAGTTCCAATTAACCTATCATATCTTGTTCCCGAGCCTTGATAATACACAAAAACAAGGTAATCATTTTCAGTTTCAAAATGACTGCCTTCAATCAATATGTTATTTGCAACTACTTTGCCTTTTTCTTTTACAATGTATTCATAATTGTAATATCCCTGTTTTAAAAGCAAAGATCCCTCATATGCCCTGGTATCAAAATTATAAATCATATGGTTATCTGCTTTACAAGCCCAATCCGATAAAGCTCCAAAAACATATATATCATTTGTTCCTAATGGATAGTCTATTGTCAAAGTAAAATATACTTTAACATAATCAGCCTCTGTATCATTATTTACTCCTTCCTGTATTCTTATATAATACTTGCCATTCAGATCCTGATCAAAAAAATATGAAAGTGATGCCTTTGATTTTGAAGGATATAGACCTATGTGATAGTTTGGATGCATGAAATCGATAGTTCTAATATATTCAGTTTGATACCTGATGCTCTTGATGTCGAAATAACGGTATTCACTTCCACCATAAAAAATATTTTTACGGTCAAAATCGTAAACAATTTCCCTGTTTCTTATAAATGAAGGTTTATCAAATTTGACAGCGTTATCCCACCTGCCATTTTGGCTGACAACCACTTTGATATCGCTATAAGGATCAAGTATGTCATATCTGAGATGTTTGACAGAAATTTCTATTTCCTGTCCCGTATCCCTGAATTTAGTAATTGTAGGGCGAATTATGGATGCCCGAACATCTACAAGGTTTTCATATACCAGGAATCTTCTGGTAAAAAGCGGTTCTTCTTTATTGAAGTTTTTGTAAACCAGCAAAATATAGTTTCCAGAGTTTCTGAATTGTATATCATCATTGGGAAATTCAAGTTTATAATGAATATATTTCACAGTTGTATTAAAAGAGTATTTATAATTTGTGATTTGGTTTTCCGGAAATCCTTCCAGAAAGTCAGTTTCTATCAAATCTGAGGTGTTCCAACCTGCATCACAGTGAATAAAAGTATAATAATAATCACCCACCTCATCTGCAAGATCATCAAAACTGAGTAACAATTTCTCAGAGGAATTCAGCTCAAGTATCGGATAGGAGAGTTCCCAACCATTTTTATGAAGTTGAATGGTTTTAATATTATTCACAAATGTGTGATTTGTATGTATTAGTGAATCATAATTTTCACTCAGGTTTTGTGATCGTAAAGTATAATTGGGGTTAAAAACTAATATTAAAAAAAGAAAATAAATTCTGAAATTCATGTGTTTAAAGCTTTATTTAAAGTTCTGAATGTAAGTTAATTGTTGAATGCTGGTAGCTAAATCCTCTGGTACCTGTTACCTCACAAGTTAAATTATTTTTTAATGGTGTTCGGTGAGCCCTCATCCTTAGAAGCATTATATCTTTATACATGCCCTTTTGTTCTTGTACCTCTAAATTTAACCCACTTAAGGATGAGGGGTTCATTTGTTGTGATTTTTGTGTTTATATGAATTGATGATGCGGATTGTTAATTTGTTTTCTTAAAAGTCGGAATCAACCAATCGTTATGAAATTAAAGACTGTAAAGGTAAGAAACGTAGGGATATCATCAAGCAATTGATTATAGTTATTAATTTTGTAATATAATAAGAAGAAATGATTAACAATACTTATGCTGGCATGGATAATTTGAAAGAAGGTAAAGAACTTCCGCTAGTGGAAGCTTTCTATACCATTCAGGGAGAAGGTTTTCATACAGGTAAGCCGGCTTTTTTTATCAGATTAGGGGGTTGTGATATTGGATGCAACTGGTGTGATACAAAATTCTCATGGAATCCTGATATCCACCCTCTGGTTGATATTGAGGAGATAATTGATACAATAATGTTATCTGATCCTGATTCAGTTGTAATAACCGGAGGGGAACCTCTTTTATATAATCTTGCTAAATTATGCAGGTTAATGAAACTGAATAACCTGAAAACTTTCCTTGAAACATCAGGTGCTTATCCTTTGACGGGAGAGTGGGACTGGATATGTCTTTCGCCGAAAAAAAATCCACAACCATTACAAAATATTTATAATTATGCCAATGAGTTAAAAGTGATCATTCAAAACGTTGCAGATTTTAACTGGGCTGAAGAGAATGCAAGGAAAGTTAATAAACAATGCAAACTTTTCCTTCAACCTGAGTGGAGCCAGTTTGAGAAGATAATACCAAAGATTATCGATTATGTTAAAAGTAATCAGAAATGGAGTATCTCACTTCAGGCACATAAATTCATGCATATCCCATAAAAAATACATTATTTAACTTTTTTGAGTAGCTTTAAAGCTATTGACACTATGAAACTTTTGGCTAAATATACATTTCTTGCTGTGCTGCTATGGCTGATTGGAGGGGTTGAAGTTTTATCTCAACTACACACAGAATCGAGAAAAGCTTTGAAACATTACAATGCAGCAGTGGAGAACTATAGGTTTCTGGATCTCGATAATGCAAAAAAAGAAGTTGAACTGGCACTT
>JAUWMO010000326.1 GCA_030613125.1 Bacteroidota bacterium
ACCCTTCTTCCTGGACCTCAACCGGATATTTCCTGAACAAATTTATCTGGTGGGTCCTTTTAACATTCAACCAGTTAACTATAGAGGGAATAAGTGCCATTAATTTTATTTATACAGAATTTCTATCTACTATGTATTTAATATGCAAAATTAATCAATTATGAGCAAAAGCCTTTAACTTTCAGGATTTGAAAACCTCTTTTAAAATTTTAAATGATTTTACAGGTGTAAGATTCTGTTCATGCAACTGGTAATAGTCCAACATGTGTTCAATCATTATATTCCTATCGTTATGATCAATATGGTATGAAACCATAGTGTTAAAATCCAGGTTTAATAGCTCAACTAAAATAGTACTGTATTTTGGTAACATATAAAAAGGATGATCTGGCAGAGATCTCCTGAATATGCCCTCCCTGAGATCAAAATAAGATTTATTCCCTGAGTCTTCTTGATTTGGGTTAAAGCCAAGAAATTGTGTAAGTTTCAGAAGAAATAATAAATGAAAGTTTGAATAACCTGAAGATAATTGATCCAGTATCTGAAGTGAGCTGGTAATAAACTCAAATAAGACAAAATTAGATTCTTCAGTTTTCAAGCTTCTATATAGGATTTCAGCAAGGAAAAGGACAATACTGCTTTTATAAACATTGTATGGTATACTGTTGTAGGGACTCCGGTTCGTTACCTCTATGATCCGGTGTAAATCCCTTCCGGGTTTATAAAAAACCTCAAAATCCAGTATATAAAGTGGCTGAAATATATTTATTTTTCCTGAAGATTTATTTTTCCTGACACCTTGCATTAAAAAGGTCTGGCGGCCAGAATCCTTAGTATATATGTATGCAATAATTCCATTTTCGCGGTATTTAATATGGTGTAGTACGATACCTCTGGTTTTAGAAATCATTCTGAAGGATTATTTCACAGAAAACATTATTTTTAATGATCTTAAAAATAAGTATTCATTTTTAATTTTTATCAAAATCAGTAATGCAAAGTAACATAAATCTATTATGAATCTACAGGAAGAAAAAGAACTTGTTCAGCGAATTGCTAAGCTTGTAAAACAGAACCAAAATCTTGAAAACAAATTAAAAGACTATCTGAAATTGCATGAAAAGTTGAGCAGGGAAAACGAAAAATTCAAAGCTTTACTTTCTCAGATCGAACCCGGTCAACTATCTGATCTGAAAATGGAAAAAAAACCAAAGTTGCTGAAATTCAGAATGGCAACTGTCCTGCTTGCTGACATTCACGGTTTCTCAAGAGTCTCAAAAGATGTGGATCGGGTAGCACTAATGGATGAACTTGATGAGATCTTTTACGAGTTTGATACTATAGTAAAAAATTTAAACATCGAAAAAATAAAAACAATCGGAGATGCATATATGTGTGCCGGAGGTATTCCCGTAAAAAATATTACCAATCCTGTTGAAGTGGTTCTTGCAGCATTAAGAATGAAAAACTTTCTTGAAGATCATGAGAAAAAAAACAAGAAAAGGGACAAGGGAATTTGGAAAATAAAGTTTGGTATTCACACAGGTCCAGTGATAGCAAATACATTTGGTAAGAAAAAAATTTCATATGATATCAAAGGTGATACAGTAAATACAACCAGTCGTATCCAGTCAAATTCAGATGAAGGCAAGATTATTATCTCAGTATTGACCTATGAGCTGGTTAAAGAATTTTTCATCTGCGAATATTATGGGAAGATGCCTGTGAAATACAAAGGTGATGTGGATTTATTTGAGGTGAAAGGTCTTAAACCTAAATTTTCAGTTAACGGAGATGGCAAAATAACAAACCATGCATTCAAGATCAAGTTTGGATTGATACAATTTACCGATATCCAGGAAATCATACTCGACAAGCTTGAAAAGGAATTACCAAAAAACTTATACTATCATAATGTAAAACATACAGTTGATGTTGTTACAGAGGCAGAATTAATTGGATGGGCAGAAGGTGTTTCAGATGAGGAGATTCTACTTCTTAAAACCGCTGGTTTATTTCATGATGCAGGACACATTATTGAGTATGATAATCATGAATTTCATGGAACTGTACTGGCTCGTGAGATGCTACCTAAATATGGATATCCGGAAAATATGATAGATAAAATCTGTAAAATTATTATGGCCACACAGTTACCCCCAAAGCCTGAGACCCTTCTGGAGGAGATAATTTGTGATTCTGACCTTGACTATCTGGGCCGAAGCGATTTTATACCTGGATCGAACACCCTGTATAAAGAACTAAAGGAACAAAATAAGATTGGAAAATTAAACGACTGGAACAAATTACAGGTCAAATTCATCTCAGGTCATCAATACTTTACAAAAACTGCCAGAAATCTTAGAGAAGTGAACAAACAAAAACAGATTGAACGTATTTCAAGCCTGATCACAATTGAATAAGAACATAGCTTCGCAAATTCACCCTGTGGAATAAGGTTGAGGCTAAGGCTGAGGAAAAAAAGAAAAGAAAGAAGAATTAAATCAATAGTACAAAATCATAACAGCAGGAGGATTACACTTAGATAAAAAGCAATGAATAACTTTAAACTTAGTCACGCTGCAAGCGTGACGATCTCATGAACGAAGTGAGTAAATTCCGATACGTCTTAAATATGGTTCTAGTGGATGAACAGAATCTTTGTTACAAATGTCCTTGACCCATCATCATTACTTATAAATACAAGATAAACGCCAGTATGTACTCTTTTTCCTAACAGGTTTGTTCCTTCCCATATGGCCTGTCCACCAAGAGCGGTGGTTTCATATACCAGGTTCCCGTTAATATCGGCAATTTTTACGTTTGCATTTTCAACCAGACCAGTTATGGTTATTGGTCCATGATAATCTTCACGAATCGGATTTGGGAAAACGTATACATGATTCATATCATCCGACCCTATTGTGGCTGAACTACGATAAGAAAGGATTCCATGTTCAGTACCAAAAAAAATCTCTCCTGATTCATGATCAATTGTCATGGTAGTGATCCAGTTTGAAGGTAAAGGACTATTATCAATATTGAAACTTTTTATTTCATTTGTCCCATCCTGAGAAAACAGAAAAACACCTGCATCCTTTGTACCAAACCATTTACGATTTGCCCCGTCAATTACTATTGAAGTTATAATTTCTGTACTTAATAAATAATCTGCCAGCCCACTTCCATCATTACGAGGTATTTTTATCCTCTGAGCAATGGTATTGCCGCCAAATAATACATCTTCAGGATGGTAGTAAACAAGCGGACCCTGATCAGTACCTACCCAAATATTACCATCTCTATCTTCAATAATACAATGTATTTCACTATAATTTTTTCCATTCTGATCAATGACAGATATTCTTTTAAACCTGTCATCTGATTCTTCATCTATTGTCTGATTTTCATTAAAAACCAGTAATTTACCGTTTCTGGGAGCAACAATCCACTTATCACCAAATTTAGTTTCAATTATGTGACCAATAGTAATTCCGCTGATTAATCCGTTTAGGTGAAAACTTTTCCATGTGCCTGACGGAGTTTTAACTGATACCGGATCAGCTACACCACTATTGGTTACCCATAAATTTTTATTATGATCAAACAGCAAACCAAAAGTTTTAACATCAGTTGAACCTGAAAAATATGGTTGCAAAGTACTGTTATTTTGATTATAAGTATTAATGATTTGCATATCAAGAATCTCTAACAAACCGTAATTCCATGTTGCTGCATAATAAAGATTTGCTTCATCGGGATGAGAAATTATATTTACAATATCAGTAACTGTATATATTATCTGACTTTGCCATTCACCATCCTTAAATAAATAAATTTCACCATTTTTCCACAAATTTCCCCATATAGATGAGAGTCCTCCTCCCGTAACCCAAATGCTTTGGTGATTTTGATGCATAGTGAAAACATCCTCATTGAATGGTCCGTTAGGAACAATAGCTTCAAAAAAAATATTATCCGG
>JAUWMO010000005.1 GCA_030613125.1 Bacteroidota bacterium
TTACCTGTGGAATGGGTGGCCAACTTATGGCGAAAGCATTTGAAGGAGTGACTCCAGGAACCCCATTAAACATCATGATATTCTTTGTTATGGGATGGCTTTTCCTCTTCCTTGGTCATTATCAAACCCGAGAAAAAAGAATTCCGTGGATTTGAAGGGATTGAGTCCGGAAACGGTTGGGGAGTGGATTACCAGATAAAAGGAAAAAGTAAAAAGTTTCAAAATACAATGGTAAAACTGTTTGTGATTTGCTATTTGGAAGTTGATATTTGTTTGAAATTTGCTATTTGTGATTTGTGATTTTCAGTATCTCCTCCCCCTTTAATTCCCCCTCTAAAGGGGGATATGATTAGTAGAAATCCCTCGACTTTAGTTTTTGCACTCTGTTCTTTGCTCTATGCTCTTCAGTTTGGGGCTTTTTTGTCCATATATAACCCTGAAAGGGTCGAAATATGAATAGCCCAGGGTGCGCCCCGGGTTAGGATTGCTGAGCGGCACCCGGTCCAACTACTATCGTTCATCAGGGAATATTTGCTCCCTGGACCGGAATCTGCTATTGTAATTTCTACTTCAGAGTGCTTTATTATTGTGTTAAGAATTACGCAGTCATATCAACCTTAACTAACTCAATCTCCTCTTTTTTGTTCTTTCCCAGTCCTGCCCCGGCAGCCATTGCAATATGGTCTATGGTAGGTCGTATTTCTCTTAAAGCCGGATATTCTTTTTCTTCGCGTTTGGCTTCAATAACTTCTAATCCTAATGTGTCGAGGGCAACGGGGTCTGTACTCATCCACAGGGTTTTAGGTGTAAAAAGCACTTTAGAGCTGCGGGGTACGGGTCCCTGTTCAAAACAAGCTTCGAGGCCATCAACAATGTTGAGCACAATCTTTTCCCTTACTTCGGGTAGTGAATAAATATCGGTTATAAATGTACTTATATGATCCGGTCCATGGAACCGGCCGTTATTATTACAAATGCCATAGGATATGTTCTTAAGACATAATGTAACTCCTGCTAATCTGTGATCTTTCAGTATCGCCATGTTAATGATTTTGTCGCACTGCTGAGTGAGGATGTTGGAAAAGCGGCAAATATTCCCGTCTTCGTTCCTGCGCTCAGGATTGTCAAAATCGGATTTATAGACATACTCCGGATCAAAATGAGACATTTTGTCTTTACGCATTTGCGTTGCAGAATAGCGTATACCGGTGGCTGTATCATTCATGGTAAAGCCGCAATCGGTCATATGACTATCGTAGCGATCCCAGACAATGATGTTATTTTCTTTTACACCTATCTCTTTGAGTTCTTTTATCATGGCATCTATGAGTTCATGGTGCGTGTGCAGCATAGGCCGGCCCAGGCAATTTATCTTTAATCCTACCGTATCGTCTGCGTTAATAAACTTTGCAATCGGCGTTTTCTTTATTCCGGTCAGGGATTCCAGTCCCTGCTTAAGCATTTTCTGTACCACAGTTTGGTTAACCTCGCGGTTTTTCACTACGGCTTCCGGGTGATATACCTCAACCACTTTGCTTTTCTTTAATGGGCTATAGTTAAAACTCAAACCTGATCTTAACATAATTCCGGCACCTAAGGTAACGGTGGTGCCTTTGATGATAAACTCTCTTCTGTTGATTTTTCCCATTATTATTATTTTTGTTTATAGGCCTGATTTTATTCAACTGATCCGTTGGTCAAGATATAAAATATTATTCAGTTTCAATCTTTTTTATATACACTCACCAGGTGATTTCGAGTCATTATGTGAATGAAAGCGAATAACGTTGGCTTAAATAGTTCTCAGTTCTCAGTTCTCAGTTCTCAGTTCATCCTTTTTTAGCGACTCTCTACCAGATGGTTGGGGACAGCTTCTGTTAAACAGAGCATTATCTTCCAGAGGTATTTTACTCAGTCAGATAAGCCGGATGGACAGATTAGCATATGTTGGTTTGGGAGGTATGGGCGCTCTAATTTATCGACCAGAGATTGACCCGGAATATGATAGTAGAAAAAAACTCGAACTGGATTCTATTGCCCTCCAGGTGAATCATGTTCTGGAAGGAACAAGTTCCGATGTGATAGAAGAGCTTTTAACGCTTGGAGGAACTTCCGAAGGTAAATTGTTTGCTTTTGAATTCAAATGGAATCCTAAAGCCAGATATCGTTTTCCAGGAACCTTCCTTGATAATTATCCTTACCACGAGACACCCATTATTAATCCTGATAATTATGAGGGATTCCTTGGGGTGGGTTAGTAAGTCAGGGTTTGACTCAAAGTCAAGTCTATGGCTTGCTTTTTATTCTTCTTTTAACAACCTCATCCCCTCAGTTTCTGCCCAATCGCAGATCTTTTTTATATTTTCTTCACTTAACGAGGCATCTTTATGCAAAATCAAATAACTGCCCAGAGGCATTTTACCATCAGAAATTGCATCACAAATATCATCAAGGTGGCTAATCCTGTCGATTTTAGAGTAGATCCCCCAGTCTGAGAAATTTAACTCAGCTTTTCCTTCAACTATATGTTTGTTTAAAAAAAAAGAAACGGGTGATATGTAGCTATACCATGGATATTTTGTATGGTTTGAATGGCAGTCATAACAGCTGTTTTCAAGCAATGTCTTTACTGAGCCATCAATGGTTGCAACCTGAAACAAATCATCATGTAAATTTGTATCACCCAGGTTCTTATCAGGCTGAAAAAACTGAAGGATAATAAATCCCAAAACCAGAAAATAAAATACCAGACGAATTGTTTTTTTCACAGTGGAAAAAAATTATTCCATTAATGAATTTATTTCCTTTTTCGTCCAGTCACAAATAAGTTTAACCTGTTCTTCATTCAGTTTTTTATCGGGATATTTCTTGAGATATTTGCTTGTGGGCATATCGCCATCCTGAACCAGTTCACAAAGATCATTCAGTTTACCAATTTTTTTAGTTGTTTTATAATCATTCCATTTGTTAAAGTTAAGAGCACCTTTTGCCTTAATGTTTTTTGAGGCAGCAGAATGGCAATCAAAACAGGAAGTTTTAAGGATTTTTTTGACATCATCAGGAAAACCCAGGTTCAGTTCATCCTGAGTATTTGCTGTTGTATTCAATTCTTTAGAATTAATATTAAAGGTAAAAGCTCCTAACAAGGCAATTATTCCTAAAGTCAAAACGCCAGATACTAATCTTTTCATTTTTGAAAAATATTTAATGAAACATTAATTGAATTCATCCAAAAAGATTGGACAATAAACCTAAAGATAAGTAATTTAATATTAACTTTTTTTAACCTATTATTCAGAATCTATATTTAATTTTTGTTACTTTTGTCAACTAACCCTTCACTTTTCTATATCCCTACAGAATAATTGAAGATCTTCAATTTATAAAAAATTATTAGTTGGTTTGAGTTGTCTATATTTCAAGATTATTACATTGATCCATGATTGTATTTTAAATATTTAAAACTAATAGGTCATGTTTAAGAACCTGATTAAAATTGCTTTGCGGGTCATTCGTAAAGATCTGTTTTACAGCATATTCAATATTACAGGGCTCACAATTGGAATTGCCAGCAGTTTGTTCCTTTTACTCTATATTTTTGATGAACTAAGTTATGATAAGTATCATGAGCAGTCGGACAATATATACAGGGTAGTTTCGCATATTTCTGAGCCCGATGATGCATTTGATTGGGTAGTGGCACAAATCCCATTTGCCCCACAGGTTAAAGAAGATTATCCTGAAGTAAAGGAATATGTTCGTTTTATTCCAACAGGCAGGACTTTATTTGTATACAAT
The DNA here is from genome assembly GCA_030613125.1 of Bacteroidota bacterium. Lineage (GTDB taxonomy): Bacteria > Bacteroidota > Bacteroidia > Bacteroidales > VadinHA17 > JAUWMO01. The sequence goes on from JAUWMO010000005.1 coordinate 3,799, forward strand.
GATATTCGTTTTTATGAAGATGATGTTTTCTATGTTGACTCAACTGTTTTCAACGTTTTCACATATAAATTGATTCAGGGAAATCCTGAGACTGTTCTCGACGAACCAAATTCCATTGTATTAACCAAGTCCTTTGCCACCCGTTATTTTGGAGAGACTGATCCGATAGGACAATCCATTGGAACTTCCGGAGGTGACACTTACAAAATAACTGGTTTGATGGAGGATATACCTCATAACTCACACCTGAAATTTTCTGCTTTGATATCAAGAAATACATTACCTGTCGAATCAGGTAGTTGGGGGAATTTTGGTGTTTACACATACTTGTTGTTACATGAAGGGATGGATCCTAAACAACTTGAAAATAAACTACCTGATTTGTACGATAGATTTATGGCAGAATTATTTCAAAGGATGGGGATCCAAATTCAATATGGACTTGACCCAATTACCAGGATTCATCTATATTCAAAATATGAGGGAGAACCTGAGCCAACCGGGAGTATTCAGTATATCTATATTTTTGGGGTTGTTGCTCTGTTCATGCTTATCATTGCCAGTATAAGTTATACGAACATGGCAACTTCGAGGTCTACAAAACGAGCCAGGGAAGTTGGCTTAAGAAAAGTTGTAGGAGCAGACCGGAAGTTGCTAATCTTTCAATTCCTTACAGAGTCTGTTGTTCTTACACTGATCTCTCTGGTTTTATCAATTACCCTGGTATTTTTATTATTACAGCAATTTAATCACTTATCAGGAAAAATGCTGGATGTCTCTGTGCTAACAAATTTGTGGGTAATCCTTTCAATTTTGGGAATTATCATATTTCTTGGCATTGTTGGAGGAAGTTATCCTGCGTTTTTCCTATCCAGGTTTAATCCGATTAAAGTGTTAAAAAGTGATCTAATTTCCCGGTATAAAAAATTTTCACTTCGGAAAGTATTAGTAATTCTTCAATTCTCAATTTCTCTGGTTATGATTATCAGCACATGGGTGGTTTATCATCAGATAGGTTTCTTAAGAAATAAGGATGTTGGTTTTGATAAATCAAATATCCTCAGAATAAATTTAACAACCCGTGAAATGACTCGTTCGTTTCCTGCCCTGAAGGATGCTTTACTTGATAATCCCAAAATTGATAATGTGGGTTCCACCTCAACAAGGGTTGGTGAAGGATCGGGGAAAATTATTATTATGATGGAAACCCCAGAAGGAATGGATGAGAGAGGTGTTAACCTGGGAGTTTGTGATGAGGATTTTATAGAGACAATGGGGATCACTATTTTAGAAGGCAGGGATTTTTCAAGTGAAATTATGGCTGATACGGCTACAGGAGTATTGATTAATGAAACACTTGCCAAAAGAATGAATTGGGACGAACCGATTGGAAAAAAAGTCCGGATTGGCGGAAGAGAAGATAACGATAACCCAATAGCAAAGGTGGTTGGTTTAATGAAGGATTACAATCAGACAGGGTTATACAATGAGGTTGAATCATATTTGCTTCTGTTTCGTACTAATAACAGGGTAGTTTATATAAAGATAAGTGATGAAAGTATTTCTGAAACATTGGAATTTGTTGAGAATACCTGGAAAGAAATTTTTCCTGACGTACCATTTGAGTATTCTTTTATTGAAGGTGATTTAAAAAACCAATTTGAGGAGGACAGTAAGAGAGGATTGATCCTTGCGCTGTTTTCCATTTTAACTATTATCATTGCCGGTCTTGGACTATTTGGCCTCTCTTCTTACACGGTTGAGCAAAGAACTAAGGAGATTGGGATTAGGAAAGTGCTGGGTGCGGGTGTTAGCAACATTTTATGGATGATCACTAATGAATTTATGGTACTGATCTTAATATCTATGGTTTTATCATTCCCGGTGGCATATTATTTTATGAAAGACTGGTTGCAGGACTTTATTTACAGGACTAAACTTTCTCCTGCAATTTTTATTCTTTCAGGTGTTTTCATTTTATTAATTGCTTTAGTTACTATAAGTTTGCATACAGTCAGGGCCGGCCATTCAAACCCGGTGGATTCAATCCGGCAGGAATGAAAAGGAACTGAATAAAATATTAATGAATATTTGTTTTTCTCTTATAACAGTACTTCTATGGGTTCACAAAAGATATCTGTCCTGGGGGGTGGGAGCTGGGCTACCGCATTAATTAAGATATTGCAGGAAAATCTTACGGATATTGGCTGGTATATGAGAGATTCGGAAAGAATTAAATATATTCTTCAACATCATCATAATCCTCAGTATTTAAGCTCAATAAAATTGGATATAGATCGCCTTAGTTTGTCAGATGATATTGGAAAAGTTGTAAACGAATCTGATATTCTTTTTGTGGCAATTCCTTCTGTTTTTCTTAAAGAAGCTTTAAAACCTGTAGAAGATGATTTGTCAGATAAAATTATTATTTCAGCTATTAAAGGAATAGTCCCTGAAGAAAATCTCATTATAGGCGAATATTTCAATCAGGTTTTCAATGTTCCGTTAAAGTCAATTGTAGTTTTATCCGGGCCCAGTCATGCAGAGGAGGTTGCACTTGAAAGACTTTCATACCTGACTGTCGCTTCTATTGATACAAGTTTGGCTCGTGAGGTAGGTAATTATCTTGACTGCTATTATATTAAACCTGTTATATCTGATGATATATACGGGACAGAGTACGCTGCAGTTTTAAAAAATATTATGGCTCTGGCAGCTGGAATTTGCCACGGATTGGGTTATGGAGATAATTTCCTGGCAGTTCTCATTTCCAATGCTATACAAGAGATTAAAAGATTCGTTGACAAGGTGCATCCCATCTCAAGGGATATAAAATCATCTGCCTACCTTGGAGATCTCCTTGTAACGGCATATTCTCAGTTTAGTCGAAACCGGACATTTGGAGCAATGATTGGTAAAGGCTATTCAGCAAAAACTGCTCAATTGGAAATGAACATGATAGCAGAAGGATATTATGCCACAAAATGTATAGTAGAGAAAAATAAAAAGTATAATGTGGACATGCCAATTACAGATGCCGTCTACAGAATCCTTTATGAGAACATATCTCCGGTAATTGAAATTCAATTATTAACTCAATACTTAAAATAGTAATTATTAATTTTAAATTGTTTGTACATGCTTTCACTTAATCTTAAACATGTATTACCTTTTCTTTCATATGATGAAATATTCAGTATGGAACAGGAGGTAACGCAAAATTTGGAGTTACTTCAAAAAAAGACCGGTTTGGGAAATGATTTTCTTGGCTGGATGGATCTCCCTGTTTCTTATGACCACCAGACTTTATCCCGGTTTCATGATCTGAGTAATGAATTTCGCAACAAAATTGATTTCCTGGTAGTAATTGGTATTGGTGGCTCTTATCTGGGAGCCAGGGCTATAGCAGATGCTTTATCCGACAATTTTTCATTTGTTAAAGAAAAAAAACCGACTCCTAAAATTCTTTTTGCCGGTCATCATTTAAGTGAAGAATATCTTTACGAGTTAATGGAGTTTCTTAATGATCAATCATATGGAATTGTAGTTATTTCGAAATCTGGTACAACAACAGAACCAGCTCTTGCTTTCCGGCTCCTGAAAAACCATTTACAATCAAAGGTTGGCCCTGACGAGGCTATAAAAAGAATTATCGCTATAACTGATGCTAAAAAAGGTGCTTTACGTCAGATGTCTGAACTGGAAGGGTATCAGACATTTATAATTCCTGATAATGTTGGGGGAAGGTTTTCAGTTTTTAGCCCGGTCGGTCTTCTACCTCTTTCAATTATTGGTGTGGATATAAAGAATTTACTTGAGGGTGCAAAAGAGATGATGGATATAACATCTTTAGATGTTTCATTTAAAGAAAATCCTGCATCGCTATATGCAGCAGTAAGAAATGGATTATACAGAAAAGGGAAGAATATCGAGATATTGGTAAACTATAACCCAAAACTCAATTATTTTGCAGAATGGTGGAAGCAGTTGTTCGGTGAAAGTGAAGGCAAAGAAAATAAAGGGATTTTTCCTGCCAGTGTAAGTTATACAACAGATCTTCATTCTCTGGGGCAGTATATTCAGGATGGTTTAAGAAACATATTTGAAACTATTATAACTGTTAAGAGAAGCAGGCATGCAATTATAGTCCCCAATGATAAAAAAGATCTTGACAAACTGAATTATATATCCGGGAAACAGATTGATGAAGTGAACAAAATGGCTGAATTAGGGACAATAATTGCACACGTAGATGGTGGAGTACCCAATTTACAAATAGAAATAGATGCCCTGGATGAATTTCACCTGGGCCAAATGATCTATTTATTTGAAAAAGCTTGTGCAATTAGTGGCTACACACTGGGAATTAATCCGTTTGATCAGCCCGGAGTAGAGGCTTATAAGAAAAATATGTTTGCCCTGCTTGGAAAACCAGGTTATGAAAAGGAAACTGAAAACATAAAGAATAAATTGACCTGAAATAAATATACAAAGTTATTAGTTATTGAAATCTAAAATCATATATTAATGTAATATGCTGGAAAACACCAGATTAAGGGGATATACTCTTGCATTCATTTCGACCATTGCTATGTCGAATGTATATATTTTCAGTAAGGCGGCATTAAAAGAGGTTGAGCTGATACAATTTGGTTTTTATTGGTATGGATTTGCCATCCTGTGGAACATATTATATGCAGTACCTACAAAGAGATATAAATTTATATGGCAGCTAAAACCCTCATCTTACCGGGCTTTATTGATTATCGGGATATTTGAGCTTATAGCCACAACTTTATTTTTCCTGGCGATAAACATTGTAGACAATCCAGCCATTGTCTCTTTCCTTGCAAATATGACACCCATATTTGTTACTGCTTTTGGAGTTATGTTCCTGAAGGAACGATTCAGTTTATTGGAAGCAATTGGGTTTATTCTTACTATTTCCGGTGCATTCATACTAAGTTACAAAAAGAGTGATGCATTTTCAAATCCTTTTCTCAATGGGACGGGATATATTATCCTTTCTTCATTGATTGGTTCGGTTGCTTATATCGTGGCAAAAAAATATATTAGGAATATTGATCCGGGAATAATGGCAATAAACAGGGTTGTCTTTCTGTTTATCTTTTCAGCTATCTTTTTAACTGTTAATGGTGTATCTCTCAGTATCTCATGGAAAGGATTGTATAATATAATGCTCGGTTCATTATTGGGTCCTTTTTTAACGGCCTTTACTCAATATTCTGCTCTACAGTATATAGAAGCGTCAAGAGCTTCTATCATACAAAGCTCTAAAGGCATATTGGTTTTACTTGGAGCTTTAATCTATTTTGGGATATTTCCTTTATCTTATCAGGTTATTGGTGGTGCTATAACTATTTTGGGAGTAATTATGATCACTGGGGGGGGGAAAATATTCAGGAAACACAGATTTGAAATTAGATTTAAAAGATAAAACACCCAACTATGGCAGTTGTTTTTTTATTAGCACATCACGTCAGATTGTATTTTGTAACAAAATCACTCAGAACGTTATTAAGGTTTGGATACCCGATTTCCTGCAAGTCATAATAAACTCTTGTGGCAGGTTTATTGATATTTATAAGCCTGCTAAGGTCAATAGGTGTTCCAATAATTACAGCATCACATTCAGTGTTATTTATAGTAGTTTCAAGATCTTTAAGTTGGTCATCATTATACCCCATTGCAGGAAGAAGGACACCAATGTCAGGATAGATCCTGAATGTTTCAGAGAGCTTCCCAACTATATAGGGCCTGGGATCAACCAGTCCAGAAGCCCCGAATTTTTGAGCAGCAACTGTACCAGCTCCTATTTTCATTCCACCATGAGTAAGAGTTGGACCATCCTCCACTACAAGTACTTTTTTTCCTTTAATTAGTGATGCATCGTCAACTTTAATGGGGGAAGCACCATCAATAACAATACTTTCAGGGGCAAGTTTTATAATATTTTCCCTTACCGTTTGAATCCCTTCCGGAGGTGCACTATCCATTTTGTTAATGACAACAACATCGGCCATTCGTAATGTTACTTCTCCAGGGAAATATGTGGTTTCATGACCTGCCCGATGAGGATCCACAACTGTAATATTCAGGTCGGGTTTATAAAAAGGAAAATCATTGTTTCCCCCATCCCATAAAATAACATCACAACCTCCCGGGTCCTTTTCTGCTTCCCTAAGAATTGCCTCGTAGTCAACACCGGCATAAATCACATTTCCTCTTACAACATGAGGTTCATACTCCTCCATCTCCTCAATGGTGCAATCATGTTTTTCGAGATCAGATAATTCTGCGAACCTTTGAACCTTTTGATTTACAAGATTTCCATAAGGCATTGGGTGACGAACGGCAACAACTTTTAATCCTTTTTCCATTAGAATTTCAATCACTCTTCTTGAAGTCTGACTTTTTCCGCAACCTGTTCTGACTGCCCCAACAGCTATTACCGGTTTGTTGCTTTTCAACATTGTATCCCTTGGCCCTAATAACACAAAATTAGCTCCGGCAGCATTTACAATTGCACTTACCGACATCACTTTTTGATAAGTCACATCACTGTATGAAAACACACAGTCATCTACCTTATGTTCTTTAATAAGATTTGGTAACTCTTCTTCAAGATAAATAGGAATACCATTTGGATATAATTCCCCGGAAAGTTCAGCCGGATATTTTCTGTCATCAATGTCAGGAATTTGAGCTGCAGTAAAAGCTATCACATTATAGCTTTTATTATCCCTGAAAAAAGTATTGAAATTATGAAAATCTCTTCCTGCAGCACCAATAATAATAATATTTTTTTTTATCATGATCTGATGATTATATTTATTTATAACTGGATTTTATTTTTGATCGCTAAAGGTACATTTTAAAAATTTAAGTTTCCAGGCTTTAAAATGTGTTAAAGGATATAAAATCCATATACTAAGCTTGTAATTAATAAATTACTGGTATAATATTTGATGCACTAAACATATCTGGCTTTTAGTTTTTATACCAGGATTCAATAGAGGTTATTAAAAAGCAAATTAACGCAACCTTAATTGCTAAATTTGAATCTATAATTTAAAGAGCCTATGATAATTTACGAATACTGATTGTTCTTTAAACAACCATAACAGACAAGTGAACTGAATAATAATTAAATGAATTTTCTGGCCCACATATATCTTTCAGGAAAATCAGAGCAGGTGATGGTTGGAAACTTCATTGGAGATGCTGTAAAAGGCAGGAATTATGACAAATATCCTGAACTGGTTCAGCGAGGTATTACACTTCATCGTTTTATTGACTCCTTTACTGATACACATCAGTTAGTCCAAAGGAGTAAATTTTTATTTAATAGTCAATATCATAAATATTCAGGAGTAATAGTAGACATATTCTATGATCATTTTCTCTCCAGGTCCTGGGATACTTTTTCAAAGATCCCCTTGAGTGAATTCATTTATGTTACTTATGATATACTCAAAAGGAATTCACTGGTTTTCCCAGGTAAGGTAAAACGTTATTTTCCATTCTTTATTTTGAATAACTGGCTTGAATCATATACCTGTGTAAGTGGAATTGAAAGTGTTTTAAACCGGATGAGTAAACGGACCTCTTTACCTGATAAAACCAGCTTTGCAATTGAGATTTTATTAGAGAATTATACCTTACTTGAAGAACATTTTTTAGAATTTTTCCCTCAACTTATTGAAGCTGTTAGTAAGCAATTTGATATTGATTTTCCTGATTATCAAGAATCACAACAATACCTTCCAAGTGCCTGACTGCCTTTTTTTTTCAGGAATTTTCAGAAACATCAGAGAAATTCGGTTCTTGAGGCATTAAGTCTGAGAAAAATAAAGAGCAGTATAGTAAAACCCCAAAGGGAAGAGCCTCCATAACTAATAAAGGGCAGAGGAATTCCAATTACAGGAAAAAGCCCGATAGTCATACCAATATTTACAAGAAAATGAAATAATAGTATTGAAAATACTGAATATCCATAGATTCTGCTAAAACGGGTTCTTTGTTGTTCGGCCAGGTAAAGAATTCGAAGAAGAAGCGATACAAATAATATTACTACAAAAGCACCACCGGCAAATCCCCACTCCTCACCTATGGTACAAAAAATGAAATCAGTACTTTGTTCAGGCACGAAGTTGAATTTGGTTTGTGTACCCCTTAAATAACCTTTACCCAACATACCTCCTGAACCTATTGCAATCTTTGATTGGTTAATATTATAACCGCTCCCAAGCGGATCTGAATCCAGACCTAACAAGACATTGATCCTTTTCTGCTGGTGCTCTTTCAGGACATTATGAACAACATAATCGACAGAAAATGTGAAGGTTACAGAACCAATTAAAAAAACAAATACCAACATAATATATTTTAACTTATACCTGTAGGAAAGGATTGAGTATATTATACCTGTGATGACCAGAGTAAGCATGATCATGAAATAAATACTTATATTCAATGAAAGGATCAGACTAATTAACCATATCAATCCACCTGTTATTATGAAAACAGTTATTCCGGTAAAAAAAAATCTCTTTCTTTTTTCGATAAAAAAATAAAATATAAAGACAAGAATAATTAAGGCAATGATTATGTAAAGCTTATCGAAAATTAAAGTGAAGAGGAATAATAATGTTAAAATGATTCCAACAATTACATAAATTGCCGGCAAACCTTCGCGGTAAAGTACTATAATTAGTGATGCATATACCAGAGTTGAGCCAGTATCAGGCTGAAGCATAATAAGTATTCCGGGAAACACTATAATAGCCAGGGATAAAAGGAGGTGCCGGAAATTTTGAAGTTTTATATTGGGCAGGCATAAATACCTGGCCAGAGCCAGACCAGTTACACATTTTGCAAATTCAGAAGGTTGGAAATGAAAATTTCCAAATACAAACCAGGATCTTGATCCATGGATTTCAGTCCCTAATACCAATACAAGGATCAGGGGAATTATTACAAGTCCGTATAGCAGACTGGCAAAATATTGGTAAAATCTGCTATCTATGATAATAATGATAATTGAAATTACCAATGCTGCCATAATCCATAATAATTGTTTCCCGTACCTTTGTGAAAGGTCGAAAACGCTTTTACCGGATTCGTTAAATTCTGCAGAATATATATTTAACCATCCGATAATTATCAGGCTTAAATAGATTCCAATAATCACCCAATCAAGGTTGCTTACTATATTAATTCTCCTTCTGACCATGGATTAGATCTGTTTTTAATATATAATCTTCAATCCATTTTCTGTTAACTGATCCTTTAAGATATTTCTCAATCATCAAGCTTGCAATGGGAGCGGCATATGTAGATCCAAATCCTCCATTTTCAACTACAACAACAATTGCAATCTTCGGATTATCCTTTGGCGCAAATGCGAGGAATAATGAATGATCTTCACCATGTGGGTTTTCCGCTGTGCCGGTCTTTCCACATACGGTAATTGAATCAATCCTTGCAATCCTGGCTGTACTCCCGGTTCCCGGAGCTCCATTCACAGCAAGGTCCATTCCTTCAATAATAGCTGTAAAGTTAATTGAGTCTATGGAAGTAAAATGTTTCAATTCTGTTTTTTCCTGGTCTTCTTCTAAACCATCAATGTTTTTTGCAATATGTGGAGAGAAATAGTATCCGCGATTAGCAATTACCGCTGTCATATTTGCCATTTGAAGTGGGGTAATACCTAATTCTCCCTGCCCGATAGCCAGAGAGATCAGGGTTAAAGAACTCCACCCTGTTTTTCCATAATATCTGTCATAATAGGATGATTTTGGAATAAATCCTTTTAATTCATTAGGAAAGTCAAGACTAATTGTTTGTCCGAATCCAAAAGATAAAAGATGATTCCTCCAGCTTTCAAAAGATTCATGTATGTCAGAATATTGTCTTGAGTCAAGAATATTGCGGAACACATTACAAAAATATGCATTACACGAGTTCTGTACTGCTCTGGTAAGGTCAAGAGGAGAATAGTGATTATGGCATCCCACATAAATACCACGGGCATAGTAACCCAGGTCGCAATAATATTCTGATCGGGGAAAAAGAACTTTTTCTTGCAGACCAATTAATCCATTGATGGTTTTAAAAGTTGATCCTGGAGGATAACTAGCCATTAGTGCTCTGTTGAACAGAGGTTTAAGTGTATCTTGCAATAAATTAAGATAATTTAAGGAACGAATCCTTCCAATTAGCAGGGATGGTTTATAAGACGGTGCTGAGATCATCGCCAGAACTTCACCTGACGAAGGCTCAAGGGCAACAATACTTCCGGTTTTATTCTCCATCAGTTTTTCACCATAGGCTTGAAGATCTGCATCAAACGTAGCTGTAAGGTTTGAACCGACAACTGGTAATTCATCGTGCCTGCCATTTTGATATGGCCCTTTGATCCTGTTATGAACATCTACGAGGAAAATATTTACACCTTTCTTTCCTCTCAGAACTTTTTCATATGATTTCTCAATTCCGCTTATTCCAATATAATCACCAAGTTTGTAATATGGATCTTCATTTATGACTTTATCACTTACTTCACCAACGTATCCCAGGATATGCGAAGATATATCCCTGGAATATTTTCTCAGGGTTCTTGTTTGCACATAGAAACCGGGGAGGCGGAATAATTTTTCCTGTAATCTCGCATAAGTTATGGATGATATCTGTTTTAAAAGTGGAGATGGTATGAATGTGGAATAGTCCTTTGCTTCCTGAATTTTTGTTTCAAGAGATGTTTTATCCATTGATAATAAATTGCACAGGTCTGTTGTATCAAATGCAGATAGCTGGGATGGGACAACCATCAGATCATAGGCTGCTTCATTATACACAATGAGCTCTCCGTTTCGGTCAAAGATCAACCCACGTGCAGGAAATTGAGGGACATATCTTAATACATTGTTATCCGCACTTAACCGGTATGAAGTTTTAATAATCTGTAATGAAAATAATTTGACCAGTAAAACAAGAGCAAATAAAATAAGCAGGCCTCCCACAACAAATTTCCGGTTTTCGAACTGATTCTTCATTCAGTCTGGAGATTTTCAGGTGTACTTATTTCTTATAAATCAGATATTGGCTTAATATAATCAAAACAATGGAAAAAACCGAGCTTAATATTATCCTCAACAAGGTGCCGAAAAAATTTGTAATAGAGAAAACTTCAAGATAAAACAGGAATAAATGATGAGCAAAAACCAATATTACCGTATAGTTCAAAAACCAGCGGAATCCATAATAAGAGAGGCGTGGATAGGTATTAGGTTCGTATCCTTCCCTTGGTGAGGTTATTTTTAGTACAACTGGCCTCAGAAAAGCCATAAATACAGAAGCTGAGGAATGTAAACCTGGGGTATGCTCAAAAAGGTCGACTGAAAAACCGAGCAAAAAGGCAGAAACGAGCAATAACCACCCTGGGGTCTCAAATGGTATCAGTAATATAAAGAGAACATACATAAAAGGATTTATATATACACTAATCTGTATGTTGTCAAGGATAAGAACCTGAAACAATACAAGAAAAATAAGCCGGGCACTATTTCTTAATACAAGGTTAATCATCCGGAAAAAAATTTTCCAATTTGAACTGTTCTTGTTTATGTAAATTGCTGATCAGACTGATATATGTGAGGTTTTTAAAATCGGTGGACAGGATTACTTTTATTTTATAAAAATTTCCTCCTTCTACTTGAAAATCATCTATATATCCTAATAAAACACCTTCCGGGAAAATTGTTGAGTATCCACTTGTAATTATTGTATCTCCTCTTCTGATATTTACATGGTAAGGAATTTCATTTAATACGGCATTCCTGTAATCTTTACCATCCCATTCCAGTGAGCCAAAATAATCATCTTTTTTAAGCTTTGCACTGATTTTCAAATTGGTATTCAACAGAGATATTACTGTAGAGTACCGCTTTGATACACCAAATACTATACCGACTACCCCATCTGGAGATATTACCGCCATTTCAGGTTTTACTCCCTGTTCAAATCCTTTATTGAGAGTGATAAAGTTGTGTTGCTTATTTACGGAATTGTTTATAACCTTTGCAGTTGTCAAATAATATTGCTGTTTAAAAATTGTATCTTCCTTCTTATAAAAGAAAATCTCATCTGACCGGTAGGCCTGTTGTAATATATTATTCAATCTGACATTTTCAAAGGCAAGTTTCTCATTGGTTTCACGCAGTTTAAGGTATTCAGTTATCGATAGTATTTTGGCATGGTGGAAACCCTTAATATTCTGAATTATTTTAACAACTTTTGCTTTCTGGTAGTTATTAAATTGAAAAGCAACAGACAGGGAAACAAACTCAATAATTATAAAAAGAATTACAAAATGAAATCTTAAAATAAATCGAATCAAATTCTTCATCCAAAAATGATTTTATTAATTCCGGATGAATTACCTCATTAGGAAAGAAAACTTTTCCACATTTTTTAATGCAATACCAGTTCCTCTGGCCACAGCATGAATTGGATCTTCCGCATAATGAAAAGGAATATTGATCTTATCAGAAAACCTTTTGTCAAGTCCTCTCAACAAGCCTCCTCCACCGGCAAGATATATTCCATGAGTTACAATATCTGCATAGAGTTCAGGTGGTGTTTGTTCCAATACATTCAAGATAGAATTTTCTATTTTTGAGATCGACTTATCAAGGCAGTGAGCAATTTCCTGGTAAGATACAGGTACTTCAATTGGCATAGCAGTCATCAGGTTAGGACCTCTTACAATATAATCAGCAGGAGGATTTTCCAGATCAGGCAAGGCTGAGCCAACATTAATCTTAATATTTTCAGCCGTTCTTTCACCGATTGTAATATTATGTTGATGCCTCATATAGGCCTGAATATCAGCAGTAAATCCATCACCGGCTATTCTTATAGATTTATTACATACAATTCCACCCAGGGCAATAACGGCAATTTCAGATGTTCCACCTCCAATATCAATCACCATGTTCCCTTCAGGTATTTCCACATCAATTCCTATACCAATTGCAGCGGCCATTGGTTCATAGATCATATATATATCGCGGCCACCAGCATGTTCAGATGAATCGCGAACCGCCCTGATTTCGACTTCAGTGCTTCCGGAGGGGATGCAAACAACCATTTTAAGAGCAGGGCTGAACCATTTGGGTTTATTATTTAGCATTTTGATCATTCCCCGGATCATTTGTTCGGCGGCATCAAAATCAGCAATTACTCCATCTCTTAATGGTCTGACTGTTTTAATGTTTTCATGAGTTTTCCCATGCATCTGTCTGGCTTTTTCACCAATGGCAATTAATTTGTTATTCAATTTATCAATAGCTACAATAGATGGTTCGTCAACTACAATTTTGTCATCATGAATAATTATCGTATTTGCTGTTCCCAGATCGATTGCTATTTCTTGGGTTAAGAAAGAAAAAATTCCCATTATCAAATCCTTATTAAATTAATAAATCAATTCATCCTAGTGCTTAAAATGTCTGGTGCCTGTAAATATCATGGCAATACCATGCTTGTTACAATAATCTATAGATTCCTGGTCCCTGACAGAGCCTCCCGGCTGAATAACAGAATGTATCCCGGCTTTCCCGGCAATCTCTACTGAATCAGCAAAAGGGAAAAATGCGTCTGAGGCCATAACGGCTCCATTAAGTTCTAACTTAAATTTTTGTGCTTTATTAATGGCCTGAATCAATGCATCAACCCGTGATGTTTGTCCAACCCCACTTGCAATCAATTGCTTGTTCTTCGCTAAAACAATGGCATTTGATTTGGTATGTTTTACAATCTTGTTCGCGAATTCCAAATCTGAAAACTCATCACTGGTTGGGATCTTTTCAGTAACCGATTTCATATCATCAATAGAGTCGGTTTTAATATCCTTATCCTGAACCAAAATACCATTCAATGCAGTCCGGTATAATTTCTCAGGCAGTTTTTTTTCTTTTAAGATCAGGATTATCCGATTTTTCTTTTGTTTTAATATTTCTAAAGCTGCCATGTCATACCCAGGCGCTACAATTGCTTCAAAAAACAGTTTGTTAATTTTGTCGGCAGTTTCAGCATCAACCTCGGAATTTGTAATGAGAATCCCTCCAAATGCAGAAACAGGATCTCCTGCCAATGCTTCATTCCAGGCATCCAACAGTTTTGGTCTTGAAGCAAGGCCACATGCATTGTTGTGCTTTAGTACTGCAAATGTAGTTTCAGTAAATTCCATAATAAGATTTACAGCTGCATCAATATCAAGCAAATTATTGTATGAAATCTCCTTGCCATGAAGTTTATCGAAAATGGCATCAAAATCCCCAAAGAACAAACCCCTTTGATGAGGATTTTCGCCATATCTTAAGATCTTTCCCTCATTTTCACTTACTTTAAAAGAGGTAATTGTTTCATCTGAATTAAAGTAATTGAAGATTGCTGTATCGTAGTGAGAGGAAATATTAAAAGCCCTGGTTGCAAATTGTTTCCGATCTTCTAAACTAGATTCTCCTTGTTTTTCTTCCAACAATGAAATAAGTACACTATATTGTTTACGATCTGAAACAATCAGAACATCATTATAGTTTTTGGCAGCAGCCCTGATAAGTGAAATCCCTCCAATATCAATCTTTTCTATAACAGACTGATCATCGACCCCTGATGCCAGTGTTTCCTCAAAAGGATATAGATCAACAATTACAAGGTCAATATATGGTATCCCAAACTTGTCAAGTTCTTGACTGTCAGATGATATTTCTCTTCTTGAAAGGATACCCCCAAATATTAAAGGATGAAGAGTTTTTACCCTGCCACCAAGAATAGAGGGATACGAGGTCAGATTTTCAACTGATTCGACTTTGTATCCATGCTCCTCTATGTATGATTTTGTACCACCGGTGGAAATGATCCTAACATCAAATTCATCAAGCAGTGACAGTATATTATCAAGGTTTTCTTTATTATATACTGAAATTAAAGCAGAACGAATATTTTTTAAACCACTCATTTACAATGGGTTAAAATAAAAATAATTTAATAATAAAAAATCGGTTAAAATTAACAATTTTATTTATTATAAAAACTTGTATAATTCATTATTTTTAAGGGATTTATTTATGCTATTTTTACTTAATCATTAATTAAAATTAACTGGAAATCTATATTATTTTTGTATTAACTAATCAAATCATTTATTTAAACAGTAAAAATGATATTTATTAAACTATTAAAAGAAAGTTTTTTATTTGCGTATCATTCTGTTATTGTAAATAAATTGAGGACTTTCCTTTCTTTGTTTGGGATTACAATCGGGATTTTTGCAATTATTTCAGTTTTTACAGTATTGGACTGGATGGAAAGTTCAATCCGGGAAAATATAGCTTCACTTGGCGATAATACCGTTTATATTCATAAGTATCCCTGGGGCATGAACCGTGATCAACCATGGTGGGAACTTATAAAAAGACCTGTACCCAATTTTCGGGAGTATGAGGATTTGAAGAAAAGAGTTCATTCCGCAGAAGCAATGGCTTTTGCCATACAAACCCAGGTAACCGTAAAATATAAAAACAATTCAGCAGAAAATATAACTTTCTTTTCCACTACACATGATTACCAGGATATTAGATCTTTTGAAATTGAACAAGGCAGATATTTCTCACTTTTTGAATCGAGGAGTGGTAAAAACCGGGCGATTCTTGGAGCAGAGTTAGCTGAAAAGTTATTTGAAAATGAAAATCCGGTTGGTAAAGTTATTACCATCAGGGGAAGAAAACTACTTGTATCGGGTGTAATGAAAAAGGAAGGAATGGGAGGGATAAGTGATGAGGGATTTGACAGGATTGTTATGGTTCCGATAAGCTTTACCCGAAGCATGATTAATTTAAGAAGTGAATATTTGAATCCAATGATCATAGTAAAAGCTAAAAGGAATGTATCTATGATTGAACTTCAAGATGACCTTACTGCAAACCTGAGAGCTATCAGAAGGCTAAATCCCGGCGAAGAAAATGACTTTAGTTTAAATCAAGCCAGCACAATAGCTCAATCTATGGAATCAATCTTTTCCGGAATTAACCTTGGCGGATGGATCATTGGAGGTTTTTCTATTTTGGTTGGCGGTTTTGGAATCGCAAATATTATGTTCGTATCGGTGAAGGAACGAACTAATATAATAGGGATCCAAAAAGCCCTGGGCGCAAAGAATAATTTTATCTTACAACAGTTTCTTTATGAATCTATTATTCTTTCGCTGGTTGGTGGTTTAATAGGCCTGATAATGGTATTAGCTGGTACTATTTTGATAAATTCATTATGGGACATGAATATGTATCTTACCATTGGAAATGTTTTCCTGGCTTTATTCATTTCCGGTTCTATTGGTGTGATCTCAGGATATGCCCCGGCTCAGTCTGCTTCTAGATTAGATCCTGTTGAGGCTATAGGGACAACGTTTTGATTTTTATAGATTTTGTAATCATTTTCTATTTTTAATTTCGTGCGTCAAGAAAGGCAATCCAGGTCAAAAAACTGTAAATAGTATCCTTCCTATCATCAAGTAGATAAACAAACCCATAATATCGTTCAAGGTAGTAATAAAAGGTCCGGTTGCCAGAGCAGGATCTATTCTTATTTTGTTAAGTAACAGAGGTATGAAAGTTCCGAAAACTGAGGCAAAAATAATTACTGAAAACAGTGCAGCACTGACTGTAACTGTTAAGGCCAGTGAGTCGGAGGTAAAAATATTATAAACAAATATCAGGGCTGAAAGTAAAAAACCATTGATACCGGCAACACCAAGCTCTTTTATCAGTTTCTTAAACATACTTTCAAAGCCCAATGTGTTGTTTGCCAATCCCTGCACAATAATTGCAGAAGATTGTACACCCACATTCCCTCCCATTGCTGCAATTAATGGTATAAAAAATATCATTTCGGGAAAAGTTCCCAAATCTATTTCAAAAACTCCAATAACATTTGCCACTAACACTCCACCCAGAAGACCTATCAAAAGCCATGGAATACGTGCTCTTGTAAGTATCCAGATATTATCAGTTGGTTCAACATCTTCTGAAATACCCGATGCCATTTGATAGTCTTTCTCTGCCTCTTCTTTTATCACATCTACTACATCGTCAATTGTGATCCGTCCCAATAGTCTTCCTAATGAGTCGATAACAGGAAGAGCAACCAGATCATATTTTTCCATTATGCTTGCTACTTCATCTGATGATGTCTCAGTCTTAACCGAAATCACATCTGCATTCACAATATCCTTGATTTTATTCTTATTGTCACTCAGCAACATTTTTTTCAAAGAGACAGTTCCCTTCAGGATTCTGTCATTATCAACCACATATACATAATAAACTTCATCAACATTTTCAACTTGTTTCCTCATTTCTCTCAAGCAGGTGGTCAGAGTCCAATTCTCGTTAACCTTGATAAGTTCTTTTGCCATTAAACCACCTGCAGTGTCCTCATCATAGGCCATCAGGTCGACAATATCCCCTGCCTGTTCAATATCCTCAATATGGGAAAGTACCTCCTCCTGCTTTTTCTCATCCAGGTCGCCTATCACATCTGCTGCATCATCCGAATCCATTTTGTCAATGAACTGCCTGGCAATAATTTCCCCCGGTAATGCTTTCAGAAACCGCTCCCGGTCATCCTCATCCAGTTCGGCTATTACATCTGCAGCCATCTCCCCGTCAAGAAGCATATAAAGGAACTTTGCTTCATCGATGTTCAATTCATCATAGATCTCTGCAATATCTACAGCATGCAGCTCCTCTAATGTTTCTTTGGCAGTGATTTCATCTCCTGCCTCTATTGTAGCTTTGATGTCATCAATAAATTCTTTTGTTAATTCAAATTGCATATATGCTAATTATTATAATTTGTTAATATATTGCCGGACTTCATTTGTTCATTTTCGATCCATGTTGTTAGTTCAATAAAATCTTCAATACTCATTTGTTCTGGTCTTCTCCGAAGCATAAAATTGTTGTCCGGTAAATTTAGTAAAAAGCTTTCTAATGAATTCTTTAACATCTTTCTACGATGGTTAAAACCAGCTTTTACTATCATGAAGTATAGTTTTTCATTACACGGCAATCCATTTCTTTGATTTCTTCGGAACCTGATTACTGAGGATTTTACTTTTGGTGGAGGCTCAAACACCTGTTCGTTGACGTTAAACATATGCTCTATGTCATAATATGTTTGCATAAGTACACTTAATATTCCGTAATTTTTTGAACCAGGTCCAGATTTAATTCTATCAGCAACCTCTTTCTGGATCATGCATACAATCTCAACGATAAGGTCCTTGTAATCAAGTGCTTTAAAAAATATCTGACTGGAAATATTATATGGAAAGTTACCTACTAAACAAAACTGCTTTTCAAAGAGTTTATATAAATTCAGTCTTAAAAAGTCTCCATGAATAATGTTTTTTTCAAGGGCAGGGAAATTCTCACGAAGATAGAAAACAGATTCTTTGTCAATTTCGATCAGAACCAGATCAACTTTTTTAAGTTTAATAAGATATTGGGTTAATATTCCTTTTCCCGGGCCCACTTCAAGTATTTTCCGGTGATTGCCCACTTTGCTTACAATTTTCAAGGCAATATTCTTATCCTTTAAAAAGTGTTGCCCCAGAAACTTTTTTGGCCTCACAACATTCATGCTTGAAATTGTATTTGAATTAACCCGTATTATTCAACAAATTTGGTGATTAATGACGATAAATCCTTGAATGTAGTGAATAATTATCCGGGCTAAGTTTAAAATTCAGAATTCTTCGATCAAAATCAAAAGGGTATTTCTATTTTTGTTGCTGTGATTAATAAAATTGATCCTGTTATTGTAGCGCTTCAGGAAGTTGATTTTAAAACTAACAGGGTAGGTACTCATTTTGATTTTACTAAACATCCGGCAGACCGGCATTGCAAATCAATGAAATACAATTTTGATGAAATAATATCAAGGGGAAACACATTCAGTGTCAAATATGATGGCAAGAAAGCTTATTTCGGTTCTGCTGACCTAATACCTATGTGGGTTGCAGATATGGATTTCAAGACTCCGCCATTTATTACTGAAGCTGTTAAGAAAAGGGCTGATCAACCAATTTACGGATATTCTTTCAGGCCCGATTCCTATTACAATTCACTTATTGAATGGTTTGAAAGAAAGCATGGCTGGGAAATAAAAAAGGAGTGGATATTATTTACTCCGGGTATTGTACCTGCATTGAATATGCTTGTACAGACTTTCACAATGCCGGGCAACAAAGTTCTGGTGCAGCCACCTGTTTATCATCCTTTTTTTTCTGCCATTGAAAATAATCACAGACAATTGGTAAATAACCCATTGACTTTTAAGGATGGCGAATACCTGATTGATTTTAATGATCTGGCAGCCAAACTTTCCTCAGGTACAAAACTGGTTTTGTTTTCAAATCCTCATAATCCTGTTGGCAGGGCCTGGAACAAGGAAGAATTGAAGAAACTGGCCGATCTGTGTGTACAAAATGACGTAATTGTAATTTCTGATGAAATTCATTGTGATCTTGTTTTGCCAGGTAATAAACATATCTCTCTTACATCAGTATCTGAGGAAATAAAGGATCAGGTTGTTACCTGTATTTCTCCAAGCAAAACTTTCAACCTGGCAGGTATGTCCACTTCATCATTGGTTATTCAAAATGACAGATTGCGAGAAAAGTTTGAACTTACAATAGAACAACTTCATTTAGATCTGGGAAATCTGTTTGGAACGGTTGCATCCATAGCTGCCTATACTCATGGTGATACATGGCTTAAACAGTTACTGGATTATATAAATGGGAATGTTGATTTTGTTGAAGATTTTTTGAAAAAAAGAATTCCCGAAGTGGAAATGGTCAGGCCCGAAGCAACATATCTTATATGGATGGACTTCAGCGGCTTGAGGATGGATCCGGAAGATCTTAAATTTTTTCTGATAAATATGGCAAAAGTGGGATTTAATGATGGGAGAACATTTGGTGAAGGGGGTGAAGGATTTCAGAGAATGAATGTAGCATGTCCCAGGAAAATTGTTGAAGAAGCCCTGATCAGAATTGAAAAAGCTATTAATGATCTTTAATTGTGCAATAAAATATAATGAATAACATAGAACCATTACATTTGTAAAGTTTTTTTTTGGAATTGATTCTTTTAAGCCATGGGTAATACAGATAATATCAGGTTGATTTTCGAGGATGGATCAGAATATTCCGGAAGGTCATTTGGTTTTAAAAGATCTGTTGCCGGAGAAGTAGTGTTTAATACGGCCATGACCGGATATCCTGAAAGCCTTACAGATCCTTCTTATAAAGGACAGATCCTGGTACTTACCTATCCATTGATTGGAAATTATGGAACACCAAAATATGATATTGAAAATCAGCTGCTTAAGTATTATGAATCGGACAAGATCCATATTTCCGGATTAATTGTTTCTGATTATTCATTTAAGTTCAGTCATTGGAATGCGGACGGGAGCCTTGCAGATTGGTTAAAAAAAAGTGAGGTTCCGGGCATCTATGGTATTGATACCAGGGCGCTTACAAAAAAATTACGTGAGAAGGGCACAATGCTGGGAAAGATAGTGCATGCTGGGAATGATGTTGAATGGTACGATCCAAATAGAGATAACCTGGTAGCTGAAGTGAGTATTCGCAGAAAAGAAACTTATGGCAAAGGCAGTAATGTAGTGATGCTTGTTGATTGCGGTGTAAAAAATAACATCATCAGATATTTGCTTGAAAAAGACACAACCGTAATCCGTGTACCTTGGGATTATGAGTTCGCACAGGACGATTATGATGGATTATTCATATCGAATGGTCCGGGAGACCCTAAAATGTGTAAAGCTACCATTGCCCAGTTGGAAAAAGCCATTAAGGGAGATAAACCAATTTTTGGGATCTGTCTTGGGAATCAGCTTCTTTCGCTGGCATCAGGTGCCGACACCTATAAACTGAAATATGGGCACAGAAGCCATAATCAGCCGGTAATAAAAGTCGGGACAAATAGAGCCTATATCACTTCCCAGAATCATGGATTTGCGGTGAATAATGACACCCTGGGGGATGAATGGGAGCCTTTATTTATTAATATCAACGATCAGACAAACGAGGGAATGAAACATAGGACCAGACCTATTTTCTCTACCCAGTTTCACCCTGAAGCCTCAGGTGGCCCTACCGATACAGCTTTCCTGTTCGATGAATTTATTGCCATGATAAAAAAACAAAAATAATTTGTGTTTATTAAGTATTATGTTTTACCTTTGTGAGCTCAAAGAGAAAAGTATGCAATTTATAAACTTACATCATCATCATTTTATTTGCCGCCAGGCGAGTAGGTGCTGATATGTATTGAATAAAAATATATATATGGTATAACCCGCCTGATCTCAGGCGGGTTTTTTATTGCCCTTTCCAAGATCAGGCTATCAACACAAATGCAATGAGTGAAAAATTAAAGATCGCTATCCAGAAGTCAGGAAGGTTACATGATAATTCAATAAGGTTATTGAAAGAGTGTGGATTATCTTTTGACAATGGCAATGACCAGTTAAAAATTGAAGCAACAAATTTCCCTCTTGAAATTATGTTCCTCAGGAATTCTGATATTCCTCAATATGTTGAGGATGGCGTTACCGATATTGCAATCATCGGCCAAAACCTGCTTGTTGAAAAAGATAAAGGCATTGAGGAAATTCTAAAACTTGGTTTTGCAAAGTGCCGCTTATCCATAGCAGTTCCAAAACTTGTTAAATACACGGGACCATCCTGGTTGGACGGGAAGAAACTGGCTACATCATACCCAAATACTCTAAAAAAATATCTTGACAGAAATAATATTAAGGCAGAGATTCATGAAATCTCCGGTTCGGTTGAAATAGCCCCTAATATTGGACTGGCTGAGGGAATTTGTGACCTGGTAAGTTCAGGAAGTACCCTTTTCAGAAACCGGCTTAAGGAGGTGGAGGTAATTTTAGATTCTGAGGCCTGCCTTGCTGCAAGACATGGGCTCAATGAAAAGAAAAATGCTCTTCTGGATAAGCTGGTTTTCAGAATGAAATCTGTTTTAGCATCGAAAAATAATAAATATGTGTTGTTAAATGCTCCTAACAATAAGCTGGAGAAAATAAAAAAAATCATTCCGGGTATCAAAAGTCCAACCATTATGCCTTTAGCAGAAAAAGGCTGGAGTTCGGTTCATTCAGTTATTAATGAAAATGCCTTCTGGGAGATTATTGATCAGTTAAAAGAAAATGGAGCACAGGGCATTTTGATTATTCCAATTGAAAAAATGATTGTTTAATGAAAGTATATAAATATCCAACCGGAAGTGAATGGCCTGGAATATTATCCAGGCCGCAATATGATTATAATAATCTTGAAATCCTGGTGAATCATATATTCGATGAGATAAAGCAAACCGGTGACGAAGCTGTCAGAAAGTATTCACTGGAGTTTGACAATTTTTTGCCTGATAGATTTGAAGTATCAGATGAAGAATTTCATATAGCTGAGGAGAAGGTAGATCAGGAACTGAAAAATGCAATAAACATAGCTAAAAGAAATATTGAAAAATTTCATGCTAATCAGATTGAACAGATAAGTAAAGTGGAAATTTCAACAGGTATTGAATGCTGGAGAAAAAGTGTTGCTATTGAAAAAGTTGGATTATATATACCCGGGGGCACAGCTCCTTTATTTTCAACTGTATTAATGCTGGGAATCCCAGCCAAAATTGCTGGTTGCAGAGAAATTATTTTATGTACACCTCCAGGCCCTTCCGGAGAGATTCCCCCTTCTATCTTATTTACGGCCAGGCTAATAGGAATAAAGCGTGTTTTCAAGGTTGGAGGTATACAGGCCATTGGCGCTATGGCCTTTGGAACGAAAACAATACCTGGTGTTTATAAAATATTTGGCCCTGGCAATCAATTTGTAACTCAGGCAAAACAAATAGCAAATAAATTTGGTATCCCTATTGATATGCCTGCAGGACCATCAGAACTCATGGTGGCAGGTGACACTTTTTCCGTACCTGAATATATTGCTTCCGACCTGTTGTCTCAGGCTGAACACGGAACTGACAGTCAGGTGATATTTGTAACATGGTCAGAAAATCTAATTGCCCCGGTATTGGAACAAATAAATCTGCAATTAAAAAAACTGCCAAGAAAAGAAATGGCTTCTGCATCGTTAGACCAATCAAGAATTGTGCTTGTAAGAAATAAAGAAGAAGCTCTTTTAATGATAAATGAATATGCTCCTGAACATTTAATCCTTGCTGTGAAAGATCAGGAATTTTTTATCGAAAATGTGATAAATGCAGGCTCTGTTTTTATTGGAAACTATTCTCCGGAGAGTGCCGGGGACTATGCATCGGGAACTAATCATACTTTACCCACAAACGGCTTTGCAAAAGCATATAGTGGTGTGTCGGTAGATTCTTTTGTAAAAAAAATTACTTATCAGAAGATCAGCAAAATGGGATTAAAAAAAATCGGACCGGTTATAGAAATCATGGCCGGGGCTGAACAACTTGAAGCCCATAAAAGAGCAGTGTCGATTAGGTTAGAAAACATAAAAAAAAATTAATCTGATTAACATAATGGAGATCAATAAATTGTTAAGAGAAAATATCAGGGAATTAATACCTTACTCATCTGCCAGGGATGACTTTAAGGGTAAAGTGTCAGTCTTTCTTGATGCTAATGAAAATCCTTTTGAAACAGGTTTTTATTATGATCTTAATAGTGAACAACCAGAAGCTGTTAAGAAAAAATCATTAAAGGGGAGGGTAGAATGGGCCTGCCTGAACAGGTATCCTGATCCATTTCAAAAAAAACTTAAAAGAAAAATCAGCAAACTGAAATCTGTACCTCAGGATAATATTTTTTTCGGAAATGGAAGTGATGAAATCATTGATCTTCTAATAAGGGCTTTTTGTGAGCCGGGGCGTGATGAAATAATTATTTTACCACCTACTTATGGTATGTATCGTGTTGTTGCTGATATTCAGAATGTTAATGTGAGAGAAGTCCGTTTAACGGGTGATTATCAGCCTGATATTTCAGGAATCAGCAAATCTGTAAGTTCACGGTCGAAACTATTGTTTGTGTGCTCACCAAACAATCCTACGGGGAATGCTGTCACTTATGGAATTATTGAGGAAATCCTGGGTATATTTCCTGGTATTGTAATAGTTGATGAAGCGTACATTGATTTTGCCAAAGAAAAAACTGTTCTCCCCCTGGTTGAGAAATTTCATAATCTTGTAGTTATGCATACTCTTTCCAAAGCATGGGGATTGGCAGGGATCAGGTTGGGAATAGGATTTGCTGATAAGAAGATTATTGAAATACTGAATCGTATTAAAATGCCTTACAATATAAGTGAACTTACACAGAGAATCGCCCTGAAAGCTATTGAACAGCCAAAGAGGAAACAGTCTCAATTAAAAACCATTTTACGTGAAAAAGAAGATTTGATTAATGATTTGAACAATCTAAGTCAGGTTGACTTTGTATATCAGTCCGATGCAAATTTTGTTTTAGTGAAAGTAAGAAAAGCGAAGCTGCTTTATAAATTTCTTATTAAAAATGATATTGTAGTCAGGGACCGGTCAAATATGCCGGGGTGTGAAGAATGCTTACGTATTACAGTGGGCACCCCCAAAGAAAACCAAAAGCTTATCAGAACAATAAAATTATTCAAAATATGAGAAAGGTATTATTTGTTGACAGAGACGGCACTCTGACCGTGGAACCTTCGGATTATCAGCTCGACAGCCTTGAGAAACTGGAATTTTTCCCCGGAGTGTTCCGTAATTTGTATAACATTGCCAATAAGCTTGATTATGAATTGGTGATGGTTACAAATCAGGATGGTTTAGGAACCCCATCTTTTCCGGAGGATACCTTCTGGCCGTCGCAGGAAAAAATCATTAAAGCATTTAAAAATGAAGGAGTGACTTTTTTCGACGTATTGATCGACAGGACCTTTTCCCATGAAAATGCACCCACCCGTAAACCCGGTACAGGGATGATGACAAAATATCTTGAGGGTGATTATGATTTGACAAATTCCTTTGTTATTGGCGACAGGTTAACCGATATGGAACTTGCAAAGAACCTTGGTGCACAGGGGATATGGATTAATACGGATGCGGATTTGGGGAAAGATGAATTATCAGCAAACAAGGAGGAGACAAAGCAGGTTATTGCCCTTGAAACTACTAATTGGCAAGAGATATACGACTTCCTGAGAAAACAGAAACGAAATTCTTTGGTAACAAGGAAAACGGCTGAAACTGATATCAGGGTTGAGCTTATCCTGGATGGCGGAGGGAAATCAGATATTAACACAGGTATAGGTTTTTTTAACCATATGCTGGATCAAATTGCCAGACATTCAGGCATCGATCTTTCAATTTACGCGAAAGGGGACCTTCATACAGACGAACATCATCTTATTCAGGATGTTGCAATTGGTCTTGGAGAAGCTTTTACAAAATCTCTTGGCAATAAGGCAGGAATAGAGCGATATGGTTTTTGTCTTCCAATGGATGACTGCCTTGCTCAGGTAACTCTTGATTTTGG
>JAUWMO010000246.1 GCA_030613125.1 Bacteroidota bacterium
AGTTCGGGAAATAACCAACAGGTCATGAATGTGTGAAAGATCGGTAATGATCTCCTCTGTCAATCCGTCACTAAAATATTCCTGGTCCTTATCAGGGCTTATGTTCTCAAATGGCAGAACAATAATTGATTTTTCCTGCAAAGGAGCTTTATAATCAAATGATTTGTTGTTCCGGAGTTTTTTTAAAGTGTCAACAGGTTCAGTTTTTTCAATTCCGGATGGAGTTATATCATACGCCCATGCAAGGATTACAGCCAGAGGAAATCCTATTGCTACAAGTACGATTACTAAGGTCAATGCCCAGTCAGGTAAGTTCAAAGGTTCAGTAACTATATCGACAAACTCAATGATGGCAAATCCGGCAGCAGCATACACTATTATCACACGAACTACCTTACGGCGTTTAAGTTCCTGCCAGAATTGTGATAATTTGTTTGGTTTTTCAGGCATAGGGTGAGTGTTTTAGGCTGAATTCCTGTAACTTCCAATAAAAATAAGAAATTAACTAAATAAAACCTAAGAATTTCAACAGGGAGTTAACTTCCTAAATGACAAACCACTGTTAATGGTTAACGTCTTGGTTCTCACTCACCCCCTCCCGTACACACCAGATGTCCGACAAAGGAGGACAGGGGGAGAGTCAGAGATGGTTTGTAATTTTCTGTGCGCACAGTCGTATCCCGAACTACAGCCCCCTATTTTTATCAATTTATTTTGGATTAATTTTGGGTGTCCCGTCGCACAAAACAGGTGCTCTTCCTGCTCCAGTTGCTCAGTTTGGGAATAGTGAAGCTTCATGTTATAATACCATCGGCAAACCAACCTGAAACCACTTGAAACAATCTTGAAACAATCTTGTAACTTTTCCCCCACCTATTTCCTAACCCTTACAGGGTAAGGTGGACGTTCCGGTTTCACAGGAGGATTTTTCTCCAGTTCGTCCATTATTACCTCAATAGCTTTTTCAAGTTGAGGATCATGGCCTTTTATTACTTCAGCAGGCCATTGTTCAACCTCAATATCAGGAGGAACACCTACATTCTCAACTATCCAGCCATCTTCGGTCCAAATGGCAAGGTTTGGTGCTGATACATATCCTCCATCCATCAGGGTGGGGAATCCCAGCGTACCGACTAATCCGCCCCACGTTCGTTTTCCGATTAGTTTACCCATTTTAAATTTACGGAACATCCAGGGCAGCATATCACCTCCCGAACCGGCTGTTTCATCGATGATCATAACCCTGGGACCCTGAATTGATGCACTCGGGGTCTTCAGATCAGCCCCGTATCTCATGTTCCAGTAACTCTGGTAAGGCCTTTTGAGTAAATCTATATAATAGTCAGCAATCAATCCGCCGCCATTAAACCGTTCATCAATGATTATTGCTTCTTTATGCGACTGTGGAAAAAAGTAACGTTTAAAGTAGGTATGACCTGATCGTGCTGTATTGGGAACATATACATAAGCAACTCTTCCCCCTGTGGCTTTATCTACTTTCCTGATATTACCTTCAACCCAATCACGGTTTCGCAGGGCATTTTCACTGGAAACAGGTACTACATTCACCGATCTTGAACCAGTGGTATCCGTGTTGGGTCCAACAGTGATCTCAACAATCTTTCCGGATGTATTTTCAAACAGACTAAAAATGTTAGTAGAAGATATTAGCTCCTTCCCGTTAACCGCCAGAAGATAGACTCCCACCTTTACATTTACTCCCGGTTCAGTGAGTGGTGACCGAAGAGCGGGATTCCAGTTTAATCCACCATATATCTTTTTAAACCTGTATCTCCCGTTAACGATATCATAATCAGCTCCTAAAAGACCACCGCCCACACGATCGGGTTTCTGAAGATAATCACCTCCACCTACACGGTGGTGACCTACCGACAGTTCACTGCACATCCACCGGATTACTCTGTTCAGGTCACTTCTGCATGATAAATGAGGCAAAAAGCCGCTATACTTTTTTTTCATGTTTTTCCAGTCAGCTCCATGCATACCCGGGTCATAGAAATAATCCCTGTTAATTCTCCATGCTTCATCAAATATCTGTTTCCATTCTGCAATGGGATCAATTCTGACTTCTATATCATTTGTTTTTAATTTTCCATCTTCATCTTTATGATTTTCTGTTGAACTTATAATACTCCACGAACCTTCTGATCTGTACAATATTTTTTTATGATTGGCTGAAAGATAATAATCATTAGCTTCAGGCAGAATAGTTTCTTTCTTCTTTTTTATCAGATCATATTTATTAAGTTTTGTTCCTTTATTATTTGGTCCACCTGCTAATGCAGGGGCCTCAAGGTAAAATATCTGGCCTTCCTCCCCGATCTGAAGGTTATAATAGTTGCCTGAGCTAACTGGTACTGAAATGATGCGTTCGTTTATCCCTTCAAAATCAATTGAAAATGGTGTGTCTTCCGCTTTTTCTTCATCATTCTTTTTCCCTTTTTTCTTGTTTTCATCTTCATTTTCGTTTTCCTTCTCCTTCTCTCCAGGTTCTTCCTCATCACTCTCTTTAAATAATGGTGAAGGAATATCTTTTCTCAATGTGGCAAGGTAAATGTTACTGGTCATATGCATATCGGCCGTTGACTGGTCAAACCAGTGCTTGACCGGTCCTGCATCTGTAGAAGAAAAGAAATAGATATATTTGCCATCCGGGTCAAATACAGGGTTACTGACCTCACTCAAGCCATCTGTCAGAGCAAATGACTTATTTTGTTCAGTAGAATATATATATACTTTCTGGATATATGCCTGAGTGTTAAGGGTATAAGCAATCCATTTTGAATCGGGCGACCAGGTGCCGTACATATTTCCAAAAGGTCCGGGGAAAATCAGATATTCCGATGCGATTTTTGTAATTATTCCGGATTCAATGTTTATCCAGTAAATATTTCGTCCGTTATCACTAAAGGTTATTTTTTTACTATCAGGTGACCAATATCCAAATTTATAAAACCCTGTTCCGCTAAGTTTATATTTTTTCACTGTCCCTTTTCCGTCCTGAGGTTGGATATGCAGTTCATATTCTCCGGATTCATCTGAAAAATATGCAATAGATTTCCCATCAGACGACCATGTTGGGGATCTCTCATGGGTGCCTGCGGTTTGTGTAAGGTTACGGGGGTCCCCTTTTTCAGCAGGAACGGTAACTACTTCTCCACGGAATCCAAAAACTGCCCGTGCACCGGATGGGGATACTGATGCCCAACGGATATATTTTTGTCCTTTTACATATCTTGATCTAAGTTCAAGTAGATCAGCAGCTACCCCTATAGTAAGTTTCTGCGATTTTTCATCAGACAGGTTTAGAATATGTAAGTAACCTGCCTGCTCATAAATTATTCTGTCTTTACCAGCTGTACTGTTTACAACAGGGAAATCCTCATGAGTGGTAAGTTGCCGGATATTATTTGTTTCCGGATCAAAAGAGAACAGATTGAATTCCCCATTCCTGTCAGAACGGAAATATACTTTATCGCCTATCCACATAGGATCAGTATCATTGCAACGACCTTCCGGTTGAGGTATTTTCTTAACTGAAAAATCGGTAAAAGTGTATAACCAGATAGTAGATGCCATACCACCCCGGTAGTTTTTCCATTGATTAAAGGCCTCACCTAATGGAGTATAGGCCATCTTACTGCCATCCGGTGAATAGCATGCTTTATATGCATTTGGTATCTCAAGTTGTTGAGGAATACCACCCTTAACGGGTACTGTAAACAATTGTAAATATCGTCTTGAGAAATCAAAGCGGTTAGATATAAATAAAACTGCACTCCCGTCGGGTGTAAATCCTCTGACAATATCATAGCCCGGATGCCAGGTAAGTCTTTTTGGTATTCCTCCCTGCACGGGAACGACAAACACATCTGTATTTCCATCATATTGGGCATTGAATGCAATCCATTTCCCGTCAGGCGAAAAAAACGGATGCGACTCCACACCCTCATCAGATGTCAGTCTGCGAACATTCGTGCCATCCTGATCAGCTACCCAAAGATCACCAGCATAAACAAAAGCTATATGATCCTTACTGATAGCAGGTTGACTTAATAATTTAGTATCTTTTGTATTAATCCCTTCGGCACTGATTGCCGGCAGATTAATAGATAAAAGAAAAAGTGAAACAAAAAAACAGATGTGTGTTTTCATAAGACAAGAATTTATGTTGTTTTTTAAGTTAAAATTTGGTGAATTTAATAATTCTATCATTAAATATTGAGCCAACTCCGAAAAGTAAGTTTCTCGCCACCAAAACTCAAAGGCACAAAGAATCACTAAGCTTAAGGTTCTGGATGGCTTTTCTTTGTGAATCTTGGTGTCTTAGTGTCTTAGTGGCATTTTCATAATTTTTAATTTTTCGGAGTTGGCTCAATATTTTTAATTTCAAATTAGAACCCGTTGAAATCTCCTTAAAATAAATCAATTAAACTTTACCTTAAAATTTACATATGAATTTGGAAAAAGTCTTGCTTATAATCATATAAAATTGTATTTTTAGTATATTAAAAAAAAACAT
This sequence comes from Bacteroidota bacterium, assembly GCA_030613125.1. Taxonomy (GTDB): domain Bacteria; phylum Bacteroidota; class Bacteroidia; order Bacteroidales; family VadinHA17; genus JAUWMO01. The sequence goes on from JAUWMO010000246.1 coordinate 4,544, forward strand.
TCTCGCGTTCTTTGAGGTCATGCACATCTTACAGATCGGACAGGTTTCCTGTCTATTATGTATTTCAATGTTCCGGAATAATCATTTCTGATCGGTATTATCAAATCATAAATGTAAAATTAGTATGGAAAAAAAAGTAGGAATCTGGCTTGATAATGAAAAAGCCTACATCATTACCCTGATTGATGGTAATGAAAATGTTGAAAAAATTGAATCCAATGTAGAAACAAGAGTGCGTTTTAAAGGTGAAACAAAATCTTATTCCCGATTAGGTGGAATGTTCATAAATCCACAAAAGAAGAAAACCAAAAGAAAAAAGCAGCAATTAAAAAAATATTTCAGTAATATTCTTAGCAGGACTAAAGATGCTTCCGGTATCTATATTTTTGGACCGGCAGATGCTAAAACCAATCTCAAGAAAATATATCAGAAAGAAAAAACATTTAATAATAAATTGAGAAAGGTTGAAGCTTCCAACAGGTTAACAGAAAACCAAATGGTGGCAAAAGTTAAAGAAGTTTTTAATGTGGCCTGAGGGATGATCGGCCGTATATGGCTGTCTTAAAAGTCATATTATACATCATTCCCGCGAACGGCTTTAGTCCTCATGAGCGTAGCGAATAACGCGGGAACTGAAGACCGAAGGGATGAGCTCAGCGTAGTTAATCCATAAACCTCTGGCTTTCAAATAAGAGAGATTCCGTATCCCTGCCTGCCGGTCTCCGGCGGCCAAAGCCTATGGAGACGGCTCGCAGGCAGGAAGTACGGAATGATGTCTTTAGGCTACTTTTGAGACAGTCGCACACGGTCACATATCATATTGTTTTAATCTACCACTCCGG
>JAUWMO010000292.1 GCA_030613125.1 Bacteroidota bacterium
TTTTAGGATAACCTCTTTATCGGCAGTTAAATCTATTTTATATTCGCAACGATTATGAATCTTGAATTTTTTTATTTTGGATAAAAAGTAATTATTATAATCATAAGACCTTAACACTATCCTGCTATAATTATTATTTTCAGCATATTCAACTAATTTTTTTTTGCATTCTTCAATAAAATGTTTCTTTGAATCTAAATAAGATATTCCGGAGTAAAAAAAAAGAATTTTTGGTGCTAATTTGCGTTTCTGTATGGTTAAGCCTGCAATCTTAGCAATAGTTTTACTTTCCAATTTAAAATCAAAAAAAACCGGAATTCTTGAAGGACCGGAGACTGATTTTACCCAAACAGGGGTTATGAAAATGCTGTGATGGAATTTGCTTAATTCTTTTTCCCATATATCAGGATTTAATGATACTGAAATTATAATATCCATAATAGACCAGAAGTGTCGCTTTAGATAGCTAAAGATTACTTATCAACTCTTTAAATATCGTTTTAAATAAAATTTTATGTTTTCTATCTTAGTTTTATGCTTCGCCTCAAAATTTATTACATCAGGCTGACGCAAATCAGGTTTCTCTAAAGCATCAATTAATTGAAAATATTGTGGCCAGTAATATCCATTATGGTATTTAAAATTTTCATCCCAATAACCCGGATACAGATCAGAAGTTGATGAACAAGGATATTTATAGCTAATCTCTGTTATTACCGGATTTCTGTTTTCATCATATAAGAAATCATATGCCATTGATTGAAATTTCAGCTTCCCGGATATTTGAAGGGCAATTTCCAAAAAACGTCTGTCAATTTTAGATACATCAGGATCAACTTTACCACTTCCCGAAGCCCTGAAATCATTAGTGCGATTATATCTTCTATCTGCAAAAACCCTGTTTCCTATTACCACAACACGGGTATCGTACTCATTATCAGGCATAAATTTTTGGAATAATATGTAATTCTTATGTTTTTCCCATAATTGGTTTATATCTCTACCTTTATATATTTTTTGCAATTTATCTGCTGTTCTATTTATAAATTTATTGATACTGAATTCCCTTAATCTATTAAATTTATTTAACGAAATCCGGGTTGGATTAATCCCCTTACCAAACATTTTTTTAATTAATTTCCTTGCAGAAGATTTCTTTTTTACAAGTAAAACATTTCTTGATTGAGATCCTGCTGCAAGCTTAAATACTACAGGATACTCTGCTGTTTCTGCCCAGGTAAATGCACTTTCCCTGTTCCAAAAGATATAACTATCTGCAATAGGAAATCCGGCTTGTTTCAATAAATAATACTCCTTTATTTTATCATCATAATGCCAGCTTGTAGCAATATCAGGAAAACATTTAATATTCAGGTAATTTTGAATGACGGGCAGAATAGAATTAGCGATTTTTTTCAAATCACTTATATTATAAAAAAGGAATATATATAAATCTAATTTTTTTACTTTATCCCAAAAGTCCGGTTCATTCACATCAAGCCTGATATGTTCAATATTATTATAGTCTAATATTTTTTCATAGACTTTTAAAGCATCAGGGAACCAACCATAATTATATTTTTGAATTCCTACCAGTGCCATATCACATACTAATTGATGGATAAAGTTGTTTCAATTTTATCCTGGTTTTTTCGATTAATTAATAGAACTATTTAAAAGCTTTCTTACCTGCCTGATTAACAGTAACCCTTTTTTGAAATTCAATTATTTGAGGAATTTTATAAGTTGCCAGTTTTCGGCTACATGCAGTTAAAATCAGATTTTTTCCATATTCCTGGTCTGTTCCATCAGTGAGAACAATTGTTGCTTTAATAGCCTCACCTAATAGTTCATCATCAACCCCTTCAATTGTGCAATCAACAACTTCGGGAATAGATACAATAACCTCTTCAATTTCTTTAGGGCTAATCCTTTTTCCACCTACTTTTATGATTTCTTTTTTCCTGGCAACAAGATAAATGTACCCGTCTTTATCTGTTTTTGCCATATCTCCTGTATAAAGCCATCCATTTTTCAGGGTTTGATCTGTACTTTCTTTGTCATTAAGGTATCCGGTCATAATGTTGTCACCCTTTGCCACAATCTCCCCAACTTCACCAATTTTCACCGGTGTGTTCCGATCATTTAGCACTTTAAGTTCAACATCAGGAATGGCTTTTCCAATAGATCCAAGTTTCTTTAGAACATTTTCAGGAGGCAGGTAGGATAAACGTGCAGTTGCTTCAGTCTGTCCATACATTACGTAAAATTTTTTTTTGGGAAAGGCATCAACAAACTCCTTAATAAAAACTTTGTGCAGCTTTCCTCCTGCCTGAGTAACATACTTAAGATATGGAAAATCTGTTGTTTTAAATGATTTCGATTTTCTCAACAAAATCTGAAAATGGCTTGGCACACCGGCAAATCCAGTACATTTGTATTTTTCAAGATCATTGAATACTGATCCCAGAAAAATAAAATTATTATTTAAAACAACAGAGCCCCCGACTTTAAGGTGAGTATGAAGTAATGATAATCCATAACAATAATAAAACGGTAATACTATCTCAATTATATCGTCTGAAGTCAGCTGAAGATATTTAATAATTGATTCCGTATTTGCAATTAAATTCTTATGACTTAGCATTACTCCCTTTGGTTCACCTGTTGAACCGGAGGTAAAAAGAATTTGTGCTAACCGTTCTTCATCAAATTGACTGGAAAAAGGTTTATTTTTATTTATTGGGGCACATAAAATTTTGTTTAATCCAGCTTCATCACATATCCTGACATCAGAAAATGAATATTTAACCTCTATTTTCTTTGGAATGAAGGCAAAAGAACATTTTGTAGTATTAATTATGAAATCAAGGTTTTTCTGCTCAATTAACGGATTTAATGGGACACAAGTATTGCCTGATTTCATTATCCCCAGATAAGCAATCAGAGAAAAAACTGAATTCTGATTGATCAATATAACATTATGGTTTTCACCTATTTCATTTTTAAGGTAATGTGCAAGCTTAAGGCTGTTTTTATAAATATGATCATAAGTTGCTTGTTCATTCGGACCCAAAACAAAGTTTTTACTCAGGTCTTTGGAATAACTAAATAGATAGTCAAAAACGTTCATTATCACAGTAATATTATTTGAACTCAAATCAAATTATTGGAGATCTTCGAAGATAATCAGTTGTTTTTCTTTTCCTTTCAAAACTCTTATATACATTCTTTATTTCTTCCCTGGTTTTTCCAAGCACTTCTGCAACTTCCTGTGCTTCATAACCATTTTCCCAACCATACCAGATCAGGTCCATCAGTTCAAATGGCAATTGGAAGAAAAATTCCTCCTGTGTCTGTTCAGCAGAATAGGTGTCGGTAGTTGGAGTCCTTTCAATGATTTCCCGGGGAATTTTCAGATGTTCTGCTAACTGGTATACCTGAGTTTTGTACAAAGAAGCTATTGGCATTACATCCACACCACCATCTCCATACTTAACGAAAAATCCCTGTTCAACTTCGTGTTTGTTGGGTGTTCCTATTACAGCATAATGGAGTCTTTCAGCATGGTAATATAGCATTGACATTCTGCTTCTTTGTTTGAAGTTTGAAGAAGCAACAATTTGCAAATAGTCCTTCACATGTAATAATTTACTCCGTTCATTTCCATCAAAGTCAATTACTGTAACTGAAAATACCGGAGGCATATTCTGCTGCAGGCTACTTTGTTTAATCCCAATCTTTACCTTATGTGTATCGGGATTATATTCAGGAATAACTCTTTTAATCGCTTCATCACGCCGCCGGTAACATCCAAAACCCCCCAATGCAGAAGTAATATCTTCTTTGATTGTTTCTACTCCAAACTGGCTGGCAAGTTCATGAGCCAATAAAAGACTGTCGGGACTTGAGTCTTTTTCAGGCAGCATAATGCCCAAAACTTTATCAGGTCCAAAAGCCCGGACTGCCAAAACAAATGTTACTGAAGAATCAATGCCTCCACTGATCCCAACCACACCCCCTTTCCGGCCTAATTGTTTATACACATTTTCTTGCAATTTTGAAACAATATCATCACATGTGGCGGATAAATCATCTATTTGTAAGATCTGCTTACCGAATGGTTTCTTATGAATATTCATTATTTCTATATTTGTTTAGTGCATTTAATTTATTATTAACACGGCAGACGGAGATGCAAGTATCAAGATGCAAGTAACAAGATGCAAGTATCAAGATGCAAGTATCAAGATGCAAGTATCAAGATGCAAGTATCAAGATGCAAGTATCAAGATTTTTCCATGTGTTTTTTAAAAGCATAAATTATTTTTTGAATTTCCTGTACTTTTTTAAGTTGAGCAGAAAGGATTTCTTCAGAAATATTTGGAAATAAGTTTGTAAGAGAATAAATTTCTTTTACAATTAATCTCCCTTTCTGCCACATTTTCAATTTCTTAAAATT
>JAUWMO010000286.1 GCA_030613125.1 Bacteroidota bacterium
CCGATCAGTAAGAATCAGTCCATAAGTTCCATCATGGTTCTTACTACATTATTTGCTCCTTCAGCGATTTGTACAATATTGGCGTCTAACATATAGCATGGAGTTGTAACAAGCTTGTATTTCTTATCAATCATAACTTCACTATGTGTTGTAGTTTTATGATGTGCTCCCATTGCTTCTACTGCCTGAGTAGTGTTTTTATCCTGTCCGATAGTCAGATCCACATCACCAAGGACTTTTGCCATAATTACGGGAGATATACATAACGCTCCAAGAGGTTTTTTGGCTTCAGACATTTCCTTAATTGCTGTTTCTACATCATTATTAATGGTGCAGTTTACTCCATCGAATGCGAAAGTAGAAAGGTTTTTTGCTGCTCCGAATCCTCCCGGAAAGATCAGTCCATCAAAATCACCGGGGTGAAACTCACTTAATGGTCGTATTTGTCCTCTCGCAATACGGGCAGATTCAACAAGTACATTTCTTGTTTCATTCATCTCTTCTCCGGTAATGTGGTTGATTACATGATGTTGGGAAATATCTGGCGCAAAAATCTCATATTCCCCGCCATTTAATTTAATAGCATACAAAGTCATGGTAGCCTCATGAATTTCGGCTCCATCAAAAACACCGTTTCCTGAAAGGACTACTGCAAATTTTTTTATATTACTCATACTTCAATAATTTAAGTTTTTCATCGTAAGTTATTTAAAATTTATGATCTTTCCACATCTTTGTTTAAAATTTCAAATACATGAAACCTTCATGCAAAACTATAAAACGATTATTTAAAGCAAATAATAAAAATTCCAAATTATAAACGGATGAAAAGGACTTTTGTAGCTGTGCCGGTTAAACTATCTGATAAATTCAGAGATTTTCTCCAACAGATTAAAAATGACCTGAAAGACGAAAGTATTAAATGGGTTGGTATTAATAATATGCACATCACACTTGCCTTTTTTGGATCAACCTCACCAACGCAGATGAGAATTGTTAATGAATCATTATTGCAAGTGGTGAAACAAAACAAGTCATTCGATTTTAGACTGAAAGGTTTGGGCGTGTTTCCATCAGTGCGAAAACCAAGGGTCCTTTGGTTAGGCATTGAAAAATATGAAGGACTTTCTAAAATCCGGAATGATCTTTGGACTTCTTTGATAAATAAAGGAATAATAGAACAAGAAAAAAAAGAGTTCATTCCGCATTTAACAATTGCCAGATTGAAGTGGATTGAAAACCATCAGAAATTAGGTAGATGGCTGGAAGGAAATAAAGATTCAATATTCCTTGAGACAACAGTTGATAATTTATTTTATTTTCAAAGTAATCTAACTCCTGCAGGACCTATTTATGAAATACTTGGTAAATATCCATTAATACCATAGGAAAGGCTTGATTTGCAGATTGAAATTATAACATTATTTGCCCCTTCCCCTGATAATAGTTAGCAGGGTATAGATAAGAATTTTAAAATCAACATATAGAGACATGTTTTCAATGTAGATCAAATTATAATTAAGTCGTTCGATCATCTGATCTACATTTTCGGCATATCCGTAATTAACCTGGCCCCATGAAGTGATTCCTGGTTTGACCTTTTGAAGATGTATATAGTGTGGTGCTTTTTTCAAAATCTTGTCAATGAAATATTTTCTCTCCGGCCTTGGGCCAACCAGAGACATTTCACCCAGAATCACATTAATAAAATTTGGGATTTCGTCAATACGGGTCTTCCTCATAAAATGTCCTATTGGAGTAATTCTCGGGTCATTTCTTGATGATAATGTAGGACCATTTTCTTCTGCATTTAGATACATTGACCTGAACTTGTATAAAATAAATGGTTTCCCGTACCTGCCAATCCTTTCCTGTGTGAACAATATTGGGCCTGGAGAGGATACTTTTATTGCTACAGACAGGGCAATGTTAATAGGGAGAGTTATAATAAGTGAAATGAAAGCAACCGAAAAATCAATTATCTGTTTCAGAGTTTCCTGCCAAACAGGAATCAACTCATGTGAAATTTCGATTAAAGGAGTTCCGTAAACAGAAGACATTTTTACCCTTCCGATAAGAATATCATAAAGTCCCGGGATTGCTTTTATTTTTACCCTTGATTCATTTAGTTTGTTAATTATCTGACCAATTGTTTCATAATCGCTTGTTTCAATTGCAATTATTACTTCCTCAGTTTCGGTTTCTTTAATTATCTGATTTATTTGTTCCAGATTCCCTAATTTTGGTATATATTGATCTAAGTTGCCGGTATTTAGATGATTTATACTAATGAAACCAGTAAATTTATTTCCTGATTTTTTCTTTCCTGAAGTTAGTTTTTGATAAATGCCAAAAGCCTTGCCATTTCCTCCAATTAATAATGTTTTTAATCCTATTTTCCCGGAGTGGATATGAAAATTGGTTCGGGATGTGATCATGAGCCTCGGAATATAGGTAAGTAAGAATTGAAGTCCAAAAAGAGTTCCAAGTGAAAAGTAATAATTTTTATAACTTTCTATTGTGTCATCCAATATCAGGGCAAAGAACAAAATTAAGGAACCAATCAGGGAGATCATAAAAGTTTGTCCCAACTCCTGAAGACGAGATTTACGAAATGGGTCCTTATAATAACCTGAAATTTGATGAAGCAGAATCCAAAAAAGTGGAATAATTGTTAAACTGATCCAGAATTTAAAATCCGGATCAAATGGTATGGAATAACCATATTTCCGGGACTCAATAAAGATCTTCCTGAATAAGTTAAATAGTGTCCAACTCAGAGCTCCTGCAATAAAATCAAAAATGATATAGATGAACCTCTGTGCTTTTCTATTCATGGAGCAAAGCAGTTGAATGAAAAAATCCTGATTTCAATTGATCAGACTATTGTCCCAAATAAAAGATGGGCGATCTTATAAATAACTTTCAGTTATAAATTTTAGTATGTATTAATATAAAAATTATGACCTTGAAATATTATGATTAAACGGGATTAATATTTTCCCAAGAATTTCTTCTGCCATTGTACGGGCAAGGAAGGATTCTTCAAACATAACACCTGGTATTGATAGTTCCACTAACGAATTATGAAAAGCCATTATTTCATTTTGGAAGGAATCATAATTTGCTGTAAATCTCATAGGGGAATTATATGAAAGATTGGCTTCCTCAAGAGAATTTTTAATATTAAGAGGTTCCTGAAGTTTATAAACATTTGATCTTCCTTCAGAAAAATCGATTGAAATATATTTTTCATACTGATAAATTCTTGCCTTATGAAAATTCTCTTTATGGAGCATGTTATATGTAATCCCAGCTGATTTCCCATTATCAAACTCAATATGTGAGTTGATCATGTTAAATTGGTTTCCTTCAACATGAACTCCAGTTGCATGTATTTTCCTGGGATGCCCGTTAATTATTGCAAGAATGAACTCAATATCTGAAATCAGTTTACCTGTAATATCTTTGTTTAGCCTGAAATGGGGAATTTCTTTTCTTTTAATTTCAATATGAACCGGATTTAAGATCTCCTGTTTACATGAAAAGAAAGCTGGACTGAACAATAATGGATTTCCAGTCCAGACCAAAACATTAGCTTCGTCAGCGAGTTTTACAATATCCCTGAACTCCCTTTCAGATATTTTAGGAGGTAGCGAAAGAAAAATATGCTTAAAACTTTTTAAGGCCTTAACAATATTATCCGGGTTAGGAGGAGCACCTTCAAGGAAAAAAAGTGCATCAGATTTTTTTAGCAAGGTTTCGAATGACTTTGTTTGTGGTACTTCGGCGATGAATTCGGAAAACATATTTTGATCCGGCCCACTATGAAATAAACAGGATATCTGAAAGGGATTATTCCCAAATATTTGATTTAAATAATCTTTTGCAGGAGATTCATCAATTAAAACACCGATTTTTATCATATTTTTGCAGTGTTTTTGCAAACATATAGCATTTTTATAGATTCAGGATCGTTTTTTTAAACGAATTATCAACCTTAAATTGTTGAAAACCTGAGTTTTTCTGACAGAAAATATGTTAAATGATTCGTTTAAACATAAAGGTTTAAGACAGCAACTTGTTGAAGGTATTCAGAGAAAAGGAATAAAAGATCAGCGGGTACTGGATGCACTGAATAAAGTCCCAAGGCATTTGTTCATGGATACCGGATTTATCAATTTCGCTTATAAAGACCAGGCATTTCCTATTGGTGAAGGGCAAACTATATCCCAACCCTATACTGTTGCATTTCAAACGGAACTTCTGGATGTGAGTAAACATCATAAAGTACTTGAAATCGGAACAGGTTCAGGTTATCAGGCTGCTGTACTAATAGAAATGGGTGCAAGAGTCTATACTATTGAAAGACAGAAAAAATTATATCTTAAAACACAATCCTTATTGCCTTCACTGGGTTATAAAGCGCGTTTTTTTTATGGGGATGGATTTAAAGGACTACCAGCTTATTCTCCTTATGACCGGATATTAATTACCGCAGCTGCACCTGAGATTCCTGGAAATCTTTTATTGCAGCTAAAGATTGGTGGGAAGCTGGTAATACCGTTGGGTGGATCATTTACTCAGGAAATGATAC
>JAUWMO010000271.1 GCA_030613125.1 Bacteroidota bacterium
ATATCATTGCCATTTGCATATAACAACAAGGCTAATAATATAATCATTCCTGTTATCTGGGCATATTCAAGAAACTTATCACCGGGTTTTCTTCCTGATACCACTTCATAAAGTAAAAACATTACATGACCACCGTCGAGCGCGGGTATAGGCAAAATATTCATAAAGGCCAGAATAATGGATAAAAACGCCGTAAGGTTCCAGAAAATATGCCAATCCCATGTGCCTGGAAAAATGCTTCCAATTGTTATGAATCCTCCAAGAGATTCATATGCCTTTGTTCCCGGAGAAAATATCAGTTTAAATTGTTTTAAATAATTACTAAGGGTTGTAATCCCCTTATTAATACCTGCAGGTATAGATTCAAAAAATCCATATCTAACGTGACGGTATTCAAAAATATTACTTAAGTCCCAGTCCCTGCTGATCCCAATCATACCATCTTCATTCAATAAAATTGGTATTTCCATTAATTCATCAGCTCGTTTAACAGTAAGGATTACTTTTCCATCTTTCTTTTTCTCCTTCATAAAACCCTGAAATTCATCATAGTACGTAAATTCATTCCCATTCAACTTTAGTAATTCATCACCAATTTTTAAACCGGCTTTCTTCGCCGGAGAATTCTTAATGAATCCATTAATGATAAAAGGAGAATAAGGTAATCTTCGGTCAAAAACGCCTTTGCTCTTTATAAGTGCAGCAATGATGCCATCTGGCAGATCAATATTTATAATTTCACCATTTCTTTCAACCTGGATTGTTTTTCGGTCATTTAAAATAATATCAGGTAGGATCTGATAGAAGTTATCAATTTTCTCATTGTCAACTGAGATTATATGATCACCATTTTGCAGTCCAATTATTAAACCCAGTGAGTCAACTTCAATTCCATATTTCACATTATCCGTAGGAAGGTAATCTTCGCCCCAGATAAATAGAACGGCTACAAATATTACAATTGCCAGTATAAAGTTCACCATAACACCACCCAGCATAATAAGCAACCTTTGCCATGGCGGTTTTGAGCGGAATTCCCATGGCTGGGGTGGTTTTTTTAACTGTTCTTTATCCATTGACTCATCTATCATCCCCGAAATTTTTACATAACCACCAAGGGGAAGCCAGCCCACACCATATTCTGTTTCTCCTTTCTTAAATTTAAATAACGAAAACCACGGATTGAAAAAGAGGTAGAACTTTTCAACCCTTGTATGGAATATTTTTGCAAACATAAAATGGCCCAATTCATGAAGGATTACCAGAATTGACAGGCTCAATAAAAATTGGGTAATTTTTACGAATATTTCCATATTTTAATTAAGATATCAAATAAATCAGGCACAAAAATAATCATCCATTTATAAAAACCATGGTTAAATGACGAGATTCCTTATCAGTTTTTTCTAAATCTTCCAGATCAGGTTCGGAAATAAAATTAATCCTGTCAATGGTTTTACTAATAATTTCTGGTATATCCACAAACCTTATTTTATTGTTCAGGAAAGCATGAACCACAATTTCATTAGATGCATTCAGAATACAGGGGATATTACCTCCGGCTTCCAAAGCTCGATAAGCCAAACCAAGGCAAGGAAATTTTTTAAAGTCGGTTTCTTCAAATGTTAGTTGAGGATAATCAGCAAAATGAAGCCTGGGAAAATCTGATTTTATCCGTTCGGGAAAGCTCATAGCGTATAAAATGGGAAGTTTCATATCCGGTAATCCCATCTGTGCCTTAATAGAACCATCTTCAAACTGTACCATAGAATGAATAATCGATTGAGGATGAATCAAAACCTTAATCTGATGAGACTCAAGACTAAAAAGCCACTTTGCCTCAATGGCCTCAAAACCTTTATTCATAAGTGATGCAGAATCAATTGTTATTTTGGCTCCCATTTCCCAGTTAGGATGATTCAGTGCTTCTTCAGGTGTAACTTTTTTTAAAGAATTTATGTCCATTTCGCGGAACGGACCTCCTGAAGCTGTAAGAAAGATCTTTTCTATCTGGTTAAATCCTTCTCCAACAAGACATTGATAAATAGCTGAATGTTCCGAATCTACAGGGAGGATTCTAACCTGATGACGCCTGGCAAGTTTAATCACCAGGCTTCCGGCCACTACGAGTGTTTCCTTATTTGCAAGTGCAATATCTTTACCAGCCTGAATTGCTGCAATAGTGGGCTTTAATCCGGCATATCCTACCATTGCCGTCAAAACCAGATCCACACTGTCTATTTGCACTACCTGATTAAATGATTCTTCCCCGGCAAATACCTTCACCGGGACGTCTCTCAATCTCCTTTTTAGTTTATTAAAGTAATTATCATTCCCAATAACAACAGCATTAGGTTTATATTTTCTTGCTTGCTGTTCAAGTTTCAGATAATTATTATTTGCAGTCAATACTTCAACTTCAAACCTCCCGGGATGCTGAGCAATAACCTCAAGTGCCTGGGTTCCTATCGACCCTGTTGATCCCAGTATGGCAATTCTTTTTTTCATTTATCACAATAATAAAATACTTTTCAGGATCCCTTGAGGTTGGAAAATAAAAAATATCTATCTGTAAAAAACATTAATTGATTCAGAAAACCACATATTTTTCAGGGTCAATTGGTTTTCCATTAAACCAAAGTTCAAAATGTAAATGAGGGCCTGAGGTATATAATTCTCCAGTGTTCCCCAATATTGCAATACTTTCACCTGCCCTAACATGTGAACCTACCTCTTTTAATAACTTAGCATTATGCCGGTAAACCGATACAAGATTATCTTCATGTTGTATTTGAAGAACATACCCCGTATCCAGTGTCCAGGAAGCCATTATTACGGTTCCGGCAAGTGTGGCATGTATAACAGCATCCTGGTTACCAACAACATCAGTACCAAAATGGTTCTGCAATGGATTGAATTGACTGGTAACCATCCCTTTTATGGGAGAAAAAAAGAACAAATCTGATATTTTGCTCTCTTTAATCGTTCTATCGGTAACCGAAAGATTATACTGTTCCTCCTGCTCTATCTGATGACGTAATAATGAGTCTTCCAGTGATTTTGTAAAAGTAATATTTTCGTAACTTGCTAAGGCATCCTGCTCATTTTCAAAATCATCAGGGGCTTCTCCTGAGATTATCCTCCTCATATTTTCAAAATATCTGTCACGTTTTTCCAATTCACTTCTAAGTGAATCAACCATTATGGCATTATTTTGTATCAACACTCTTTGAGTTCCATCAGGGTAACCCGGAATAAACTCTCTAAGATGAGTAAATGATATAAGTATTGTAATTAATATGACTAAAAGTATTACAGATGACCCAACAATTGTAAAAATATCCAATCTTGTCAATCGGATTTTCCAGACCTCCTGTAAAGTATTGTCATTAAAGACAGTAAGCCTGTACCTGTGTGTCAAGTTGGTTAATCCACTCCCTTTTTTCGCCATATTCAGATTACTTTCCTAACAATGGAAACTGCTATTATAATTCGTAGTTATTGAAGGTTAAATGCAACCTATACAAAATTAGCCTGTTCAGCTGACCTTTACCTCCTGGTTCTCGCTCTGCCACAACCCATGTTTTGTACAAAACGACATAGCAGATAAAATCATACTGCCAGACGGCACAATATTAAAATCAACCTCAACATGACCGGGAATATTTCCAAGTGCCCCGGCTGTAAAACGGGCTTCTGCAAGTAATGTTTCCCTGTTCCAGAGTTGTACGTACTGAATGTAATGATCGTGGTCATCGGGATGGGGATAGTTTTCGCCCATCATAACCTTAACTTTGAACTTTTCACCCGTTTTAGCACTATTCTCACAAATCACATGTGGTGTATGTCTGTCAAAATAATCTTTTCTGGCTTCATTTTCTTCTTTTGAAATATCAACCGGTTGAACAACTTTTGGCATTTTGAATTAAATTTAAATTAATAATTCTTACATTTTTTATTGAAGCTTACAAAATTACAATTTTTATTTTGAGAAAACGAATACATGATGTACATTTGCAGCCGATATTGCGGGGTGCCAGCCTACGCTTAACCTGCCTGCCGGCAGGTATAGCTTCGGCTGATAAAAGAGAAATGTTACGTTAGAAATCTCTGGTATCCTTATAAAAAAGAAAACTAATTCAGTTCTAAAATATATTGCGGGGTGGAGCAGTGGCAGCTCGTTGGGCTCATAACCCAAAGGTCGCAGGTTCGAGTCCTGTCCCCGCTACAACAAAATGCCTGGTATTTGTACCGGGCATTTTATTTTTTAACCGTTGGAAGCTTGCTTACAAAAGGTTACAAATAAAATGACCGAGTTGCCGCAGGCAACAGGCATTTTGTTGTTAAGCACACTATTTCAGGTCCACGGATTGCGCCAGCAATCCGTAATCCTGTCCCCGCTACAAAGAAAAAGCCTGACACGAAGTGTCGGGTTTTTTTATTTACAGGAACGTCAAAAACTTGTTTTTGTAAGTGATTGTAAATAAAAAGACCTGGTTTGAGCGCAGCGAAAACAGGCTTTTTCTTTGTAAGAATCCCCCAACCAGGTCCGCGAAGAGCGAAGCGATGAGCAATCCTGTCCCAATTAAAATGTTGGAATTTTGCTTCCATTAGGAATTTGAAATAAAAAAACCCGGCAATAGTGCAGCGAAAACAGGCTTTTTCTTTGTTATAATCCCCCAACCAGGTCCGCCCAAGGATGATATGACGTGAGCATAGGATATTTATACTTTGTAAAGCATCTCAAATTCATACATCTCGTATCAACGTAATAAATGGTATTAAACCCCAAGGCAAGCCCTGGACCCATTTTTCCGAGTCAAGCCTCGGGGAACCGAGTTTACGAGCTCGGCGAAGCCAATTAAACCTCACCTTCTCGTCCGCCGACCGCGTGCCGCCTAAAGCTTTAGCGGTGGCGCAAGCGGAACGCGAAGGAGGATTAAATGACCTCGTAGAGT
>JAUWMO010000022.1 GCA_030613125.1 Bacteroidota bacterium
AAGGCCTTGGGGGGACGAATTACACCACGGGGTTACTTTTATGAACCAGGACACACCTGTTTTGCTGGGAGCTGAAAAAATTGCCAGAAAAACAGATCAGGCCGTGGTTTTTTTAAAGACGAAAAAAACAGGAAGAGGTTATTATGAAAACGAGTTCATTGAATTATATTCTGATCCAAACACAGTCCCGCAATATGAAATCACAAATAAATATTATAATATTCTTGAAGATTTGTTAAATGAAACTCCTGAATATTGGCTCTGGTCACATGACCGATGGAAATATAAGAAACCGATCAATTCATCCAATAATAGTAATGATTTACTTTAGTGACTGAAACCTTATTCATTCTTGAATGTAAATCCTTTTAACACGCCGTGATACACCAGTAAGAATTTCATATGGTATTGTATCAAGAAGATCTGCTATTTCCTGAATTTTAACATGTTTACCGAATATTTCAACTTCATCACCCTCTGAGGCACTGATACCTGAAATATCAATCATGCACATATCCATGCATATATCACCAACAATAGGGATTCTTATTCCTTGATAATATACCATCCCCCTACCGTTGCCTAATTTACGGTTTAAGCCATCGGCATACCCAACCGGAATTATCCCAATTTGTTTATCCTTTTCGGCAATGACTTTTCTTCCATATCCAATTGACTCCCCTTTCCTTATTTTTCGAATTTGAGTAAGGGTACTTTTAAATGTACTTACTATCGAAAGTGAATTCCCTGGTAAGACTCCAATTCCATGAAGTCCAATCCCAAGTCTGACCATATCAAACCTTGCGGCAGGAAACCTTTCAATACCAGCAGAATTTAAAATATGAAAGATGATTTTACTTTCCGATATGCTGTTTTTGAATTTCTGCCGTATATCCCGGAATATTTTTAATTGCGTATGAGTAAATTCATCCAATCCGGGATTTTCACTTCCTGCAAGGTGAGAGAATACAGAAACTACTTTAACCTCTTTGGTATACTGTAACTCTTTGATAAGATCATCAACTTCATCAGGCTGAAAACCCAGGCGGTGCATACCAGTATCAACCTTAATATGGATAGGATAAGAGCTAAGGCCTTGTTTTCGAGTGTGTTCTACAAAAGAAGTATACATCCTTTGATTGTAGATTTCCGGCTCAAGAGAATATCGTGTCAGGTTTTCCAAACTGCTTGGATCAGGACTCATGACCATAATGGGCAGGCTGATCCCTTCCTCGCGCAGGGTAACTCCTTCGTCGGTGTATGCCACAGCCAAATAATCTACGCCGTGGAATTGAAGTGTGTTTGCAATTTCAAATGACCCGCTTCCGTATGCGAAAGCTTTAACCATTACCATGACTTTTGTTTCTGGTTCAAGTTTTTTCCTGAAATAGTTCAGATTATTTGCAATCGCATTGAGCCTGATTTCAAGCACAGTTTCATGAACCTGAAATTCAAGTTGGCCGGAAATCCTTTCAAACTCAAAATTCCGGGCTCCTTTTAAAAGAATAATCTCATTTCTGAACTGGTTTCTTGAAAAATGTTTAAGAAATTCATCTGTTGATTTAAAGAATTTCTTATTTCCCTGAAATTTATCTGCCTGATAATATAATGATTCCCCGACACCAATGAACTTATCAACTCCTCGTTTATGGACCATTTCAGAAACTCTTTTGTAGAGGTCATCGTTAGTTCTTCCACTCTGGAAGATATCAGAAAGGATAAGGGTTTTTTTATTCTGTTGGGGTTGTTGTTCCAGAAAGTCCAGGGCAATCTCAAGAGAAGCAAGGTCTGAATTATAGGTGTCATTAATAAGTGTACAGTCATTAATTCCTTTCTTCAGCTCAAGTCGCATGGCTATGGGATTTAATAACTTAAAACCCTCACTTGTCTCATTTTTATTCCATTCTAAAACAAGTAATAAAAGCCATACATTGATCGCATTCTCAACGGAGGCATGATCAATGAATGGTATTTGAACAGATATTTCCCCCCCCCGGTATGTAGCCTGTAAAATTGTTGAAGATTCTTTTTGCAAAACTTTATTAACAGTCAGGTCAGCTAATTCATTTCGGGACCAGCAAAAAAGCTTTTTTTCTGTACTGCCATATTTATTGTTAATTATTTTGTCAATCAATTTATGATCTTTACAGTAAAGAATACTGGAACAGTGTTCGAATAACTTCAGCTTCTCATCAATTTTATTTTCAAGATCTAAAAAATTCTCCTGGTGAGCTTCTCCGATATTTGTCATAATTCCAAAGTCGGGGAGGATAATTCTTTCAAGCCTTTCCATTTCTCCAACTTTAGAAATTCCTGCTTCAATAATGGCATATTCAAATTCATTATCGAGTAGCCAGAGGGAAAGAGGAACTCCCACCTGGGAGTTGTAACTTTTAGGGCTTCGTATAATGTTCTTATTTCGTGACATTATTTGGGCGAGCCATTCCTTAACAATAGTTTTCCCGTTACTACCGGTTATTGCAATCAATGGGCCCTTAAACTTTTTCCGGCAATGGGCAGCAAGTTTATGAAGGGCATTTAAGGTGTCGGGAACGATCACAAAACTTGCCTCCTCACAGGCACTCTCCTGTGGATTGCTGACAATAAAGCATCTTATCCCTTTTGCATACAACCGGTCAATGAATTGATGTCCGTTATGATGCGGGCCTGAAAGTGCAATAAAAACTGACTCTTCAGGAATGCAATGAATCCGGCTGTCTGTAACAAGCCGGGATACTGTTCTGTTCCCTCGCCCTGTAAGCTTTCCTTCGGTTATAGAAGCAATTTCCTCAATTTGAAATAACACAGTTGAATATGTTTAATAATTGGCAAAAAATACGTATTTTAATACGTATTATAATACGTATTTCAGATAATCTGTAACTTCTGTAATAAGCTTAAAATTAACGATCTGATCCTTTTGGATTATCTTTTTTTTCTTCATTATATTGAAGTTTATTATAGCATTCCCTGCAAAGTGGTTGATAGGCATCTTTTTCTCCCAGTAAAACTCTCCTGTCATCTTGTGTTATCCGGTGAGAATATGAAGCCAGATTCCCACACTGCATGCAAATAGCATGAACCTTTGTTACACATTCTGCAATAGCCATCAGGGATGGCACTGGGCCAAACGGAACACCAAGATAATCCATATCAAGTCCTGCAACTATTACCCTTACACCATTATCAGCAAGTTTATTGCAGACTTCAATCAGGCCGTTATCAAAAAACTGAGCTTCATCAATCCCAACAACATCAACATCAGAAACCATTAGTAAAATATTAGCAGCTGTTTCTACCGGAGTAGATGAAATTGATCTTGCATCATGGGAAACCACTGCCTTTTCAGAATACCGTTTTTCCATCATCGGCTTGAATATTTCTACCTTTTGGTTTGCATACTTGGCACGCCTTAACCTCCTTATCAATTCTTCAGTTTTTCCTGAAAACATCGAACCGGCAATGACTTCAACAGAACCTCTTTTTTTCCCTTCCACCAAAGACCTTTCCAGAAACATCAGATAAGTATTTCTAATTATTTATGGTTAACTTTGCAAAAATTTAGCAGGCAACAAATCAGTGTAGTACAATGGAATTCAAAAAGAATATTGAAAATCTTTCTAAAGATATACAAGATATCGGGAAATTAGTTGAGAACCTGAAATATAATTCTGGCATTTCAAGAATTGAATCAGATATTCTGAAGAAAAAAATACAAAACCTTTATGAATCTTTTTTACAAATTGAAAGGTTTGTAACTGAGGGGTTTAAAGAGTCTGTACAGGAAACGCTTTCAGAGAACGTATCTGAAGTGAAGACATATTCAGAAACAGCAAAAACTGAAGAGAGTGAAACATTTGTTGGAAAGGATACGGAAAATGAAGTAATTGAAACAGGAGAAACAAATGCTGAACCAGATACTGATTCAAAGATTCATCATGTTGAAGACAGCAAATTATCAGGGCCTCCGCATGGAATACACAAACCTCATCTGGAAGTTGTATCCGATATGTATCAAAATAAACAACATTATATGAATGAGGCATTGCAGCAAAATAGCAGCCAAAAAGACCTTTCTTCAAAATTTCATGATCAGCCTATTCCCGACATTGCTTCTGCCATAGGGATTAATGAAAAGTTCCGTTATATAAGGGAACTTTTTAATGGTGACAGTGACAGATATTCTGAAACTATTAAGACTTTGAACAGTATTAATTCAGAAAAAGAAGCTATTGATTACCTGAATAAAAATTTTTCATGGGATATGGAAGGTAAATTGGTTAAGCGGCTTTTAGACCTTACTCGCAGAAAACTGAAAATGAAAGTGGATGAGTAAACTGATCCTGGTTCCCACTCCAATTGGAAATCTCAAAGATATTACCTTAAGAGCAATCTCAATACTCTCTGACGCAGACCTGGTCCTTGCCGAAGACACACGTAAAACAGGGAATCTGCTGAAACATTTTGGGTTAGAGAAAAATGTGCAATCCCATCATAAATTTAATGAACATAAAACCGTAAACCAGATAATTAATAAGATCAAAGAAGGAAAGTTAATAGCCCTGGTAACAGATGCCGGAACACCAGGTATTTCCGATCCTGGTTTTTTGCTGGTTCGTACTTGTATTGACAAGGGTGTTAAGGTTGAGTGCCTGCCCGGTCCGACTGCCTTTGTGCCTGCTCTGGTAGTTTCAGGTTTGCCTTCTGACCGCTTCTGTTTCGAAGGATTTCTGCCTGTTAAAAAAGGAAGAAATAAAAGACTGAAAGAACTGGCAATGGAGCCACGTACCATGATTTTTTATGAATCACCACACAGGCTGGTGAAGTTTTTACAACAACTCACCGAAGTCTTGGGCCCTGAAAGAAAGGCTTCCGTCTCACGTGAATTATCGAAAGTTTATGAGGAAACATTAAGGGGCACACTGGCTGAAATTCTTGAGATTTGCAGTAACCGATCCTTAAAAGGGGAGATTGTAGTAATAGTGTCAGGAAACAAATAAGATTAATCGATTGGAAGGTTGGAAGAAAGACACATGGCGCATTGAGCGGAATGGAAAGTCGTGATCCGACTGGGGTTCGGGTTACGACTGTGTGCAATACTATTCTATTTCTCCTGCTTTTTCTAACACATCATCTGGCAATGATTTTTTTGTTTTAGCCCCAAGTCTTTTAATTTTCTCTACCCTGCTCACAAGCGAGCCTTTTCCTTCTGAAAGTTTGTTCATTGCAGTACTATAATGGCTCTGTGCTGAATCAAGCCTTTTCCCAAGATCTTTTAAATCAGAGATCAGTCCTTCAAACTTATCATACAAAGCTCCGCTCTGACGGGCGATCTCAAGAACATTTTTACTCTGGTATTCCTGCCTCCACATACTTTCCACCATTTTTAAGGCTGCAATAAGATTGGTGGGGCTGATAAGCAGGATACGCTTTTCATATGCAAAATTCCATAATCCGGGATCCTCCTGTATGGCAATATGATAGGCAGGTTCAACAGGCAGAAACATCATAACAAAGTCGAGGGTCTGTAATTGAAAGATATCCTGATAGTTCTTATCTGCAAGCTCTTTGATATGGTTTCGTACAGATACAAGGTGCTCTTTCAAAGCCTGTTCCTGTTCCTTGTCTGTTTCAGAAGATATAAAACGTTCAAAAGCGGTTAGCGAGACTTTTGAGTCTATAACCACACTTCTGTCACCGGGATATGTCACCACAACATCGGGTTGCAGTCTTTTTCCCGATTCAAGGGTATATGATGGCTGGATAAAATATTCACGGTTTTTTACTAAACCTGATTGTTCAAGAATACTTTCCAGGATCACTTCACCCCAATTTCCCTGTGTTTTTGTCTCCCCTTTTAAGGCCTTTGTAAGGTTACTTGCTTCTTTACTTACAATCAGGTTCAGTTCTGCAAGTCTTTTTACTTCTTCCTTCAGAGAAATCCGTTGTTGGGTTTCTTTATCATAGGTTTCCTCAATCTTTTTTTCAAATTCCCTGATTTTCTGGCTTAGTGGATTTAATATCTCATTCAGCCTGGTGGTGTTTTGATCGGTGAATTTTTTAGTTTTTTCTTCCAGAATATCGTTTGCCAGGTTTCTGAATTCTTCTTTAAACTTTTTCTGAATTTTTTCGATTTCATCCTTCTGTTCAGCAAGTTTCTCCGAGAGATGCCTGTAATCAGACTCTTTAGCAGACAGTTGCCTGTTTAGTTCAAGGATCTCTTTTTCTTTAAGGTCAATGGAACGTCGCCCATCTTCAAGTGATAAGGATAAACCATTTATCTTTTCCTCATATAATTTCTTAAAGATTTCAGACCTGTAGCGCGAAAATATGTATATAAGGATACTGCCAATCAAAAATCCTGCCCCCAGATAGATAAAATAAGTTGTCATTTAACTTTATATATTAAGTTGTCATTTAATATTTATTTCCGGAGATAAAAAATTACCTGAGATTTCCGGGTGGATGAATCTCAAAAATTTTGTATCCTATAAGCTTTTCGATATTCGTGAGCTGTTGTGTTTCACGTCGATTTACAAAAGTCAGGGCCACACCGGTAGCTTTAGCCCGGGCTGTTCTTCCTACCCTGTGTACGTAGTCTTCGGCATCCTGTGGTACATGATAGTTGATCACCAGGTCAATATTGTCAATATCAATTCCCCGTGAAACTATATCAGTGGCAACAAGTATGTGGATTCGGGCACTCTTAAAGTTTAACAGTACCTTTTCCCTCTCTTTTTGTTCCAGATCTGAATGAATTGCTTCCACCGATAATCCTATACTTTTCAGGGTTCGGGCCAGGTTCTTTGCATCGTTTTTTGTTGATGTAAACAACAACACGCGGGCCAGCTCTTTATTAACAAGCAACTCTTTTAATAAACTAAGTTTCCGTGTATCATCAATTTTATATATTGCCTGAAGCACTCCCTCGGCAGGTTTTGCAAGTGCAAGCTTGATCTCTTCGGGATTGTTAAGCAACTTTGAGGCGAGTTTGCGTATTTCGGGAGGCATAGTTGCCGAAAACATCAGGGTTTGTCTTTTTTCAGGAAGATTCTGGACTATTTGAATTATGTCTCCGTAAAATCCCATATCAAGCATTCTGTCAGCTTCATCCAACACCAGGTGCTTCAGGTTTTGAAGGGCCATATAACCCATTTGCAGATGGGCTATTAACCGGCCGGGAGTGGCAATAACTATGTCTGCTCCCATGTTTAAGGCATTTTTTTGCTGGTCCCATATTACTCCGTCAGTTCCTCCATATACGGCAACAGAACTGACTCCCGTGAAATATGAAAAACCCTGCAAATGCTGGTCTATTTGTATTGCAAGTTCTCTGGTAGGGACTATTATAAGGGTATTTATTCCGGCATTTTTTTCTTTATCTTCAATAATGTGCTGAAGCAAAGGCAGCAGAAAAGCTGCTGTTTTTCCGGTGCCGGTCTGGGCACAACCAATCAGGTCTTTATTTTGCATAATGATTGGTATTCCCTGCTCCTGGATGGGAGTTGGTTCCGTGTATCCCATTGACTCAATACCATCAAGAATACTCTTGCTTAATTTAAAATCGTTGAAACTGAGTTTTTTCTTTTCCCCCTTTTCCGGCATTGTTTTTTACAAATACTAAAATTAATAAATGGTTTGTGTGCTATTCAGATGAGATCCTCAGGATCTCTTTGATCATCAGCACAGCTTTTTCCATATCGGAAATATATATGTGTTCGTCAGTGGAATGCTCTAATTTTGCACCAATTCCAACCACTGCCGTTTCTATGCCTTTATTATTGTATATTGATGCATCGGTAAATCCTGTAATAAAAGAGGCTGATGCTTCAATTCCGGCATATTTTAAAGCCTGTTTGACAACTTTTACAGTTTTAGCATTTCCGGGTATTTTAACGGTCGTGAACGGATTATCAACTTTTATTTTCACACCAAGCAAACCCACTTCCTCCTGCCGGGTGATGACAACTTCCACTACGGGTCTCTGTTTAGCTGTTCGCAATGCCTCAAGCATATCAGCAATGCCGGCCTTATCATCAGCTCCAAGGATTGTTTTCCCTTTTGAACGGATCACCCCATTTTCAATAAGAGGTTGAATTCCGGTTCCGGGTTTCACAGTGTCGGCATGGCAGGCAAGCAGCACAGGAGTATTATTGGTTGTATTTAATTCAGAAAACCGGGCCAGCAGGTTTCCGTACTTATCAATGTGGGTTTCGGCGCCCATTGAGCGGAATTCCCTGTTAAGATAACCAATCATCTCCTGCTCGTTACCGGACTCCCTGTCGATCTTCACCATTTCGATAAACTGTTCTACCATTCGTGAACTCATATAACGGATTTTTAAGGCAGGAAAAATTTCTTTCAAAGCTACGAATTAATATAATGATATTGACTAAAAACAAATTTCCGGGTACTTATTTTATCAGGTTTACCGTGGGGAATGATTGAAGAATTTGCATGTTACGGGATCCGGCCTGAAAATTCTTATGAACCTGATTTCCGGAAATTGATTGTGTTGAGCTTATCTTCTTGCTGAGGTGATTAAAATGGCTGATCGTCTGAATAGTTATTTTTACCTGATCCGATCGAATCACTATCCTGATCATTATTCATTTTAGATCCGACTGTCAATGTTGAAACAGATGAATCGGATACCAGGTCTCCAATGTCTATATCAGATGGTTCAACAAATTTTGCCATCTCCTCCCTGAAAAGGAGTGTAATATCATCAATTGGTCCATTACGATGCTTGGCAACAATAACTTCGGCAATTCCCTTATTTGAATTTCCCTCCTCATCAGTGTGTATGCCATATTTTTCCGGCCTGTGGATAAAGATCACAAGATCGGCATCCTGCTCAATGGCTCCCGATTCACGAAGGTCAGAGAGTTGGGGCCTTTTATTGCCTGACCTCATTTCAACTGATCGGTTTAACTGGGAAAGGGCTATTATTGGAATATCAAGTTCTTTAGATATTGCCTTTAATGACCTTGAGATACTACTAACTTCCTGTTCCCTGCTGCCACGGGTATCAGTATTACTTGTCATAAGCTGAAGGTAGTCAACAACAATAAGTTCAACATTATATTGCAACTTTAATCTTCTTGCTTTTGCTCTGAACTCGAACAATGAGATGGCAGCCGTATCATCGATGTAAATTGGAGCTTCAACAAGCTTTTTAATTTTTGACTCCAGTTGCTTCCATTCATGGTCATCAAGTTTCCCATTCCTGATCCTGTGTGCCGGCAGTTCGGTTTCACTAACAATTAGCCTTGTAACCAGTTGAAGTGATGACATTTCAAGTGAAAAGAAACCAACAGGCCTGCCATGGTCAACTGCAATATTTTTTGCCATTGATAGGGCAAAGGCTGTCTTTCCCATCGAGGGTCGGCCTGCAATAATAATAAGATCAGATTTTTGCCATCCTGAAGTGATCCGGTCAAGCTTGGTGAAGCCGGAAGGGACTCCAATCAGGTTGCCTTCTGTTTTTCCTGCTTCCTGTATTTGCTCAATAGCTGCATGGATAAGAACATTGATCTTGGCAGTCTCTTTTTTAATATTCCCTTCTGCAATCTGAAATAATTCCTGTTCTGAATAATCAAGCAGGTCATTTACATCTATACTTTCATCAAACGCCCTGTTCTGTATCTCACTTGAAACACGGATCAATTCTCTCTGAATATATTTTTGGGCTACAATTCTGGCATGGAATTCAACATGTGCGGCAGATGCCACCCTATTAGTTAGTTTTGAAATATAGAGAGGTCCGCCAATTTCATTGAGTTCTTCTTTTTTACGGAGTTGCTCGGTAACAGTAAGAATGTCAATTGCTTTTTCCTGGGTTGAAAGATCTATGACAGCCCTGTATATTTTCTGGTGTGCTTCCAAATAGAAACTATCAGGTTTAAGGAACTCGCTAACAGCAATAAAGGCATCTTTTTCAAGCATGATTGCTCCGAGCACAGCTTCTTCCAGATCGATTGCCTGGGGTGGCACTTTCCCAAGTTCCAAACCTAAAGGCCTGATTGATGGGGTAGATCTGACTTTTTCTTTTAAGGCCATATTAATTATTGTATACCATGTATGTTTTTGCTGGTACAAAATTAGGAAAATGATAACCTGATAGAATAAAAAAACAATATTATTATAAACAAGCGAGTGTTTATAAAAAAGTAAAAAATGTTAAAAAAAAGAATAGGACAAAACTTGCTGGATAGTAATTCATGCCAAAAAACAAATTGATTTTTTAAGGAACAAATTGATTCGTATTTTTGATAATAAATTTAATTATATGATTCTATTCCCTAATGCTAAGATAAATCTGGGTTTGAATATTACCGGGAGACGAGATGACGGATTTCACAACCTGGAAAGTTTGTTCTTGCCAATTGGTTTGTCAGACATCTTAGAAGTTGTTGAATCTCCAATACAAGGTTCCGGAAATCAAAAGGTTGAGCTGGTCCATTCTGGTATAACCATGGATACAGAGCCTGAAAGTAACATTATATCCAAAGCCTATAACCTGTTAGATAAGGATATGCATCTACCCTCTGTTAAAGTTTCAATACATAAGCAAATTCCATCTGGTACGGGATTAGGTGGTGGTTCTTCTGATGCTGCCGGCATGGTAATTTTGCTTAACAAGCTTTTTCAGCTCAAATTAACTCCTGCAAAAATGAAGTTTTACCTGGAAAAAACAGGAAGTGATTGTCCGTTTTTTATTGAAAACAGACCTTCGTTTGTAAGTGGCAGGGGTGAGGTATTACAGTCTGTTCATTTAGATCTGAATGGGTTATTCCTTGTGGTGATCGTTCCGGAAATTAAAATAAATACAGCAGATGCTTATGGGTTGATAAGCAGCCCCGGACCTCCTGATAAACCTTTATTTGAGGCTGTATTCAGGCCTGTTAAAGAATGGAGGGGCCTCATAAAAAATGATTTCGAAAAAGTATTATTTCCTGAGTATCCTGAATTTGGTAAGATAAAAGAAAGATTATATGAATTGGGTGCTGTTTATTGTTCTCTTTCTGGAAGCGGATCGGCTCTGTATGGCCTTTTTACAACGGAAATTAATCCAGATGAACATTTTCCGGGATTATTTTCATGGAAAGAATGGCTGCAGTAATGTTATTCTAATATTAACTATTCAAATCAGATTAATCAAGTTCAATCATAACTTTTCCTCTTGGTATCATATCTCCAACTTTAACATTGACATTTTTTATTGTTCCGTTTTTCATTGCATAAACACGGTTTTTCATTTTCATGGCTTCAAAGATTATTATCTTTTCCCCTTTTTTAACCTGCTGTCCTTCTTTCACAAAAACCTTAATTATTGTACCCGGAATAAAGGAGGTTATTAAATTATCATTTGGCTTATACCATTTTTTCCTCAGGTTATATTTTTTAGTCAGGTGGGTTTTATATTTGGTACTATCCACATTGATGGATTTGAAGCGGCTCTTTTTTGGTGTTTCCTGATTTTCCATATTAATAGTTATTTGGAAATCTAAAATGAAAATTTAGGATGTTGATTAGTTACTGTTATAAATCAATTAAAAGGGAGGAATGCCGTGTTTTTTCTTTGGGCCTGAAATACCCTTGTTATCAGATATATTAATAGCATGCAGGATCAGGCTTCTGGTCTCTAAAGGTTCAATCACTGCATCAATATATCCTTTGGCGGCTGCAACATAAGGATTGGCAAATTTATCTTTAAATTCTTTTATTTTTTGTTTTCGGACTTTATCAGGGTCGTCTGCTTCTTTAATTTCTTTCCTGAAAATGATGTTTGCAGCCCCTTCAGGTCCCATCACAGCAATTTCAGCGCCAGGCCAGGCAAATACAAAATCGGCTCTCAGATGCCTGGAGCTCATTGCAATATAGCCTCCACCATATGCTTTTCTAATTATAAGGGTGATTTTTGGAACCGTAGCTTCACTGTATGCGTACAATACTTTTGCACCATGTCTGATCACACCGGCATGCTCCTGGTCAATGCCGGGCATGTATCCTGGCAGATCCACAAGAGTAACAATTGGAATATTAAAAGCATCGCAATAGCGTATAAAACGGGCCGCTTTGTCTGATGAATCCACATCAAGCACACCTGCAAGAACAAGGGGTTGGTTGCAAACAAACCCGATTGTTTTACCTCCCAGTCTTCCAAAACCGATCACCATATTTGCAGCCCAGCCTTCTTGTATTTCAAAGAAATCGGAATCGTCAACAATGGCTTTTATAACGGTCCTGACATCATAAGGAAGTGTTGGGTCATCCGGAACGATCTGATCAATTTTGAACTCTTTCTTTGGTTCTTTCTTCTTTATTTTTTCTGGTTTCTCAGTATTGTTCCAGGGAATGAATGAAAGGAGCTTTTTTATTTGGTTTATGCTTTCAGCTTCACTGTATGCAAAAAAATGAGCATTTCCTGTTATTTCACTGTGAACTCGGGCACCCCCCAGATCTTCCATTGATATTTCTTCCCCAAGTACTGTTTTTATTACCTCAGGACCGGTAATGAACATTTTTGAGATTTTATCAACTACAAAAACAAAATCGGTAAGAGCCGGTGAGTATACCGCTCCTCCGGCACATGGTCCCATAATCACCGAAATTTGTGGAATAACTCCCGATGAGAGAGTATTCCGAAAGAATATTTCACCATATCCTGCCAGGGAATTAACACCCTCTTGTATTCGGGCACCCCCCGAGTCATTGATCCCGATCAGCGGCATACGCATTCTGAGGGCATAATCCATGATCTTTGTAATTTTGCGACTGTGCATTAACCCCAGGGAACCTCCTGCCACAGTAAAATCCTGAGCAAAAATTGCAACCGGTTTATTATGTATGGTTCCCGTTCCTATAACAACACCATCTCCGTGTAATATTTTTTTGTCCATATCAAAGTCACGGGCCTCATGTTCTACAAAAAGATCATATTCACTGAAAGAGTTCTTATCAAGCAAACTGATTATTCTTTCACGGGCAGTTAGTTTGCCCATGGCAATCTGCTTTTCAACAGCTTTTTCACCCCCGCCTTCAAGAACCTTTTGCCGCCTTTTCTGAAGTTCCCTGATTTTTCTTTTTAATGACATTTTATTCAGTTTTGTTCAAAAAATAAATGCAAATAACCTGCTTCTGTTACTTGCATATTTTTCATAATACAACGTTACAAAATCAAAGTAAGTTAAAAAAATTTATTTGACGAAATTTTATGGAAAAAATACCTAATACACGCATTGTCAGGACCTTGCTGATGAGCATGTTTACATTCATTTATAATAGTCATTCGTGGCAGGTTTTATGTTACAGACAGACAATGAATTACTTTGGGGTATAATAATATAAAACGACAGCAATAAAACCAAAAATGATGTTCGGGAGCCAGACAGCAAACAGCGGATTGATGCTTCCACTCACCGCAAACTGGGTTGAAAACTGCATAAACAGGATGTATGCAAAGCTAAGTCCAATTCCGGCACCAATATGTGCGCCTGTACCACCTTTGACCTTGCGGGATGACAAAGTAACCCCTATGAGTGTCAGAATAAATGTTGAGAATGGTAAAGCAACCCTTCTGTAACGTTCAATCAGGAAAGGCGTAATGTTTTCCAGCCCCTGCAGTCTTTGCTGATTAATAAACTGTTTAAGCTCACCCATATTCATTGTTTCCACAAAGGTTTCCCATCGGTTAAAGTCTTCAGGTTGGATATTCAAAGTAGTATCGATACTTCTTCCCTCTTCTATTGTTTCTGTTCCGTTTTGGATATTTCTGATAAAGTAGTTTCGAACTTGCCATTTTTTTTTCGCAGTATCCCATTTTACATAGTCGGCTATCAGTTTCGACTCAAGTTCACCTTTTTCACTGAATTTTTCCATAGAAAATTTGTAACCTATGTTTCCGGTGCTGCTAAAACTTTCCATATAAATATATACATTGGGATGCACCTGAATATGAATATTCCTTTTATACACAGCAGCACGTGATGAACGTACATAAGCCTCTTCAAAGTCATATCTTATTTTATTGGCTTTTGGAATTATAAAATTGCCAAAAGTAAATGTGAAAATCGCTATTATTAAAGCGGAAAAGAAATATGGTACAAGCATTCTTCTGAAACTTAAACCACTACAGAACATAGCAATTATTTCAGAATTATTTGCAAATTTTGAAGTAAAAAATATAACAGTGATAAAAGTAAACAGGGGACTGAATAATACTGCAAAGTAAGGAATGAAATTCAGATAATAATCAAATAAAATTATATTTAGTGGAACTTTTTTTTCAATAAAATCATCCAATTTCTCTGTCAGGTCAAAGACGACAGTAATAAACATTAGAAGAGTAATGGCAAACACAAATGTGCCAAGAAAAT
Organism: Bacteroidota bacterium; assembly: GCA_030613125.1. Classification (GTDB taxonomy): domain Bacteria; phylum Bacteroidota; class Bacteroidia; order Bacteroidales; family VadinHA17; genus JAUWMO01. The sequence goes on from JAUWMO010000022.1 coordinate 14,382, forward strand.
TCTTTATGATATAGATATCTATTTTTATGCTTCCCTTATTTTTCACAAACGGTTTGTTAGTTTTGGAATTATCTGGGTTTTCCACTCAGTAAATGTCTCATTTTGAATATTTTTCCGGGCATCAGCTACTAATCCAAGATAAAAGCTAAGGTTATGAATGCTGGCAATTTGTGCTCCGAGAATTTCTTTTGATATTATTAAATGACGTAAATAGGCTTTGGAATATTGTTTTCCAACTGATGAAATCCCTGTTTCATCAATAGGAGTGAAGTCGTCTTTCCATTTTTGATTTTTAATGTTAATTATACCTTCGCTGGTAAACAGCATTCCGTTCCTGCCATTTCTTGTTGGCATTACGCAGTCAAACATATCTATCCCAAGGCCAATTGATTCAATGATGTTTGCTGGTGTTCCCACCCCCATTAAGTATCTGGGTTTATCTTCAGGAAGGATTTGCGTTACAATATCAGTCATTTCATACATGATTTCTTCCGGCTCGCCTACTGACAATCCCCCAATTGCATTTCCTTCCAGATTAAAAGAACTTATGATTTCAGCAGATTTCTTCCTGAGATCCATAAATGTACTTCCCTGAACAATTGGGAAAAATGTTTGATTAAAACCATATTTTGCAGAAGTAGATTTAAATTGATCAACTCCCCTTCCCAGCCACCTGTGAGTAAGTTCCATTGATTTTAAAGCATAGTTGTATTCACACGGATAGGGTGTACATTCATCGAGGGCCATAATTATGTCCGAACCAATCGATCGTTGAATATCAACTACTTTTTCAGGAGTAAACATATGTTTTGATCCATCAATATGAGATTGGAAGATATATCCCTTTTCAGTTAGCTTACGGTTATCAGATAGTGAAAATACCTGATATCCACCACTGTCAGTAAGTACAGGTCTTTTCCAGTTGATAAACTTGTGAATCCCGCCTGCTTTTTCAATAATTTCAATTCCAGGCCGAAGATATAAATGATATGTATTGCCAAGTATGATAGGAACATTAACATCTTCAGCCAATTCTTTTTGGGAAACTCCTTTTACAGTTCCTGCCGTTCCGACTGGCATAAACACCGGGGTCATTATTTCCCCGTGATCTGTTATTATTATACCGTTCCTTGCACCGGAACGGGGATCTTTATGGCTGATCTTGAACTTCATCTGTGGCAAAGATATATATTTAGTCTGTTCAAATATTTTTGTTCGTAATATAATATTAATGACTTTACTTTAGTATTTGGATTACCGGGAAATCTTTAATAAACTTGCCACAACTTTGTGAAGTTATGGATTTTCTGTTTTTTAACAAGTTTCATATTTCTGAGATTTTACTTTTTCTGTTTATTTTAACTGCTCTATTGCAATTATACTATTATCTGTATTTTTTCAGTAGAGTTGCCTTTAGAAAAGAAAAGAGGAAAAATGCCCGGAAAGAGCCTGTATCGGTGATTATTTGTGCAAAGAATGAAGCTGAAAATCTGAGCAAACATTTACCGGCAATTCTCACCCAGAATTATCCCGACTATGAAGTGATAGTAGTGGATGATTGCTCTGAAGACAACACATCTGATGTTCTTGAGGGTTTTCAAAAGAAATATCCCCACCTGAAGATCACAAACATTAAGAAAGATCTGAAATTTACTCATGGAAAGAAGTTAGCTTTAACAATTGGTATCAAAGCTGCTCAAAATGAATGGTTATTACTTACTGATGCAGATTGCAAGCCTGAAACAGAAAATTGGATTACCACAATGCAAAAGAATTTTTCCAGGGATTCTTCTATTGTACTTGGCTATGGAGGATATTACTCACGAAATTCGTTTCTGAATAATTATATCAGATTTGACACTTTTTTTATTGCATTACAATATCTCGGAATGGCCTTAGCAGGGTTCCCATATATGGGTATTGGAAGAAATCTTGCCTATAGAAGATCGCTGTTTTTTAAAAATAAAGGCTTTGCTTCACATAGGAAGATTGCATCGGGAGATGATGATCTTTTTATAAATCAAACAGCAACTAAAATAAATACAAAGGTTGAGTACAACTTCAAAAGCCATATCAGAGCCGAACCAAAGGATACAATAATAGAGTGGGTTAAACAAAAAAAACGACATTTGTCAACAGGCTGGCACTACAATGCAAAAACCAAATGGTTGCTGGGTGGGGAACTGGCAGGGCGGGTTCTGTTCTATATTCTTTTTGTTTTTTTAATTTCCAATCTGTGGTTTAAATCTATTGTGGCAGGAATATTCTTACTGAGATTTATCTGCATGGCAGTAATTTTTAAATTCGCAATGAAACGTTTGAATGAAAAGTATTTATTTATACCTTCGTTTTTTTATGATTTTATTTCTCCGATAATTATCATTTTCTTTGTAGTTTTAAATAAGTTCAGTTCTCCGGATACCTCATGGAAATAAATCAAAATCTTTCAGATAAAGCTCAACATGATTATAGACTTGTTGAACTGGCAGTGAATGGGAACCAGAGCGCTTTTGCAGAATTAATGGATCGATATCGTGATGCCATTTATTTTATGCTCCTTAAAATGGTCAATAACCCGATAGATGCTGAAGACTTAACTATCGAAGCTTTTGGGAAAGCATTTAAAAACATTCATCAGTATACTCCAAATTATGCTTTCAGTACCTGGCTTTTTAAAATTGCAACAAATAACTGCATTGATTACATTCGGAAAAAAAGGGGTAATCTGATTTCGTTGGACCAGAGCGGAAATTCAACTGAAAATGTACACTTATCTATACAATCATCAGTTCCGGATCCTGAAGAAAATATGATTAAGAAGCAGAAAGAAGTTCTTATGAGGGATGTTGTAACACAACTGAAACCGCGATACAGACATCTTATTGAACTCAGGTACTTTAAGGAGTATTCTTATGAAGAGATTGCCCAGGAAATGGACCTGCCACTTGGGACTGTGAAAGCTCAGCTTTTCAGGGCCCGGGAGCTTCTTTATAATATTCTGAACAGATCTTCTGGTAAAGCGTAGGTGTGTTTCTGAATGGAGATCATAAAAAAATATTTTCCCAGTCTCTCCTATGACCAGATTGGTCAGTTTTCAAAGCTTGGTGAGCTATATCGCGTTTGGAACAAGCGGATAAACCTTATCTCAAGACAGGATATTAAAAACCTTTATGAGCGCCATGTGTTACATTCACTGGCAATTGCTAAATATGTTACATTTACTGAAGGAAGCCGGATAATGGATGTTGGTACAGGTGGTGGGTTTCCTGGTATTCCTTTGGCAATTCTTTTTCCTGATGTTGATTTTTATCTAATTGATGGGAGATTAAAAAAAATACGTGTTGTGAACGAAATAGTTGAAGTACTGAAGCTAAAGAATATTACAGCAAAACAGGTAAGGGTTGAAGACTTGAATGATAAGTTTGATTGTATAGTGAGCCGGGCTGTAACATCCCTTCCCCGTTTCTACAATTTAGTGCAGAAAAACCTTCTGATTTCAAAGCAAGAAGACTTAAATAAAGGTATATTTTATTTAAAAGGAGGGGAAGTTATACAAGAATTGACCTTAATCAACAAAGAAGTTAAAGTAATCCCTATTTCTGATTATTTCAGTGAATCATTTTTTGAAACAAAAAAAATTATTTTTATTCCGGCATAAAAGAAACCGTTTTTTTGCTATAAATAAAAAAAAACTAACTTTGCAATCTGAAATTTTGAAAGTAATACAGGGATAACTATGAAACGAACATTTCAACCATCGAACAGGAAAAGGAAAAACAAGCATGGTTTCAGGGAAAGGATGTCATCAGCTAATGGCAGAAAAGTGCTTGCTTCCAGAAGATGTAAGGGCAGACAAAAACTAAGTGTTTCAGACGAACCTCACTATAAGGCCTGAGTAATATAAAAATATTTATTTTTTAATTGTAAAGGATCAGCAATGGTCCTTTATTTTTTTCAGTAT